>JAKLPW010000062.1 GCA_022013675.1 Anaerolineae bacterium
CTCGGCCTCGTCCTCCGGTTTCCCGGGCGTCAGGTAGAGGTAGCTATCGCAGAGGACGAAGAGCTCGCCTGTTGGCAGAGCGCGCAGATTGGCGGTGTCGATGGTGTGTCCGAAGGAACGACCTCGCCGTCCAGGGGTGGCGCTGGGGGTGTAGTGGGCCGCTTGCATGAAAGGATTGATGGCCGTGCGGTCCACGGCGTAGAAGAGGGTGCTGTCCAGTATCTCTGCGTACCCGTAGAGGACCGGCGCGCACATGGGAGCGGGGGCCGCATGGACTGTGAACCCGGCCTTGGTCTCCTCGCCGGTAGCTGGGTCTACGAATGTCCACTCCAGGGAGGGATCCTCCGGTGGCAGGTCGTGCAGGGTGGCCGTGAGTTGGACGCGCAGCAATCCTGGTTGATAGGGGTAGACTTCCAGCCGGAGCTCAATCTCGGCCCAGCCGGCGTCGCCTGCCAGAGTTAGGGCCAGCACGTCGTCGCCCACTTCAGAAGTGACGTCGTTGAGAGTGGGCAGCGGGTTGAGGTTTATCCCCAGGGGGCGCAGAGCCAATCCACCGCTGGTGCCCTCTCGCTGGATGAGAAGCGCGTCGTGGGTCTTGGCTCCGGCGAAGCTCAGGGTGTACTCGCCGGTCATCAGGCGCACGTTTCCGGTCTGAGCCGCTTCCATGGCAGCAGATGGGGCTTCACTCCGTCGGACCGCCGGCGCAACTGCTCTCTCGTAGCCACTGCTCTGGCGGTCCGACGTCTTCAGAGTTGGGATGGACGTTGGGATGGGAGTGGCGGTTTCTGACCGGGTTGGGGTTGGCATGGGCGTCTCCATCTGACTACAGCCTGACAGTAGGGCAACACAAAGCAGCATCAAACATAGACACTTCTTTCCTGCCATTTCATTCCCCTTCTATCAAGCAAAGAGACTTCGGAAGTCTATCGCGTGTCTGTGGCGTGTCAATCCTGGTCTCTACTAATCAGATTCCTGTGATGACCGCTGTCTTGCCAGAGACTTCCGAAGTCTTGTGGGTTGATTCTTCGCCAAATCAGCCTTTCAACCCAGCGTAGGATACTCCCTCGATGTAGTACCTGCTGAAGATGAAGAACAGCAGCAGGATGGGCACTGCATTGATCATCGCCCCCACCAGGGTGACGTTCCAGGCGTAGCGGTATTGTTGTTGGAACATCGTGAGAGCCACGTTGAGTATCCACATATCGGGAGTGCTCAGGTAGAGCAGAGGCCCCAGGAAAGCGTTCCATGCTCCCTGAAACTGAAGGATGAACAAGGTCAGGAGCGCGGGTCGGGCCAGGGGCAGCACCACCTGGTAGTAGATCTGGAACCTGGTGGCCCCATCACTCACGGAGGCTTCCTCCAGCTCGATGGGGACAGATTTGAAGAACTGGGTGAGCAGGAAGATGCCGAAAGCACCCACGATGCCGGGCAGAACCAATGACCAGGTGGTATTCACCAGCTTGAGTTTGGTCATTAGCACATAGGATGGCACCAGCGTCACCGCGCCCGGGATCATCATGGAGGCTAGCATGAAGGCAAAGATGGCATCCTTGCCGGGGAACTTCAGCCGTGCGAAAGCATAGGCGGCCATGGAGCAGAAGATGGCCTGGAACACGGCTATTCCTAGCGCGAGGATGAACGTGTTTAGCAACCAACGAGTGAACGTAGCGCCACCGGCGGCTTTGATCAGCGCATAGAAGACCAGCGTGACCGCTATGCCACCGGTCAGGGCGATGGAGAGACTGGTGAATTGACTGACCCCTCGCCCTCTGGAGATGGTGGCGATGAGAACGCCCAGACAGAGCAGAATGAGAGGAAGGGTGAGTCCTTCGGGATGGACTAACCAACCGAGGATGAGGCCCATTGCCGGCCAGAGCAGGAACTCGGCGGCGAGATGTGTCCTGCGCTGTTTGAACGCAGAGGCGATGCCAAATCCGACCAGGGAGAGAGCCAGTAGCCCTCCGGTAGCCAGCAGGGATCTCTGGATTAGAGGAGATTCGCTTTTCACTGCCGTGATCAACCCCCATGCCGCTAGCGCAACGACTGTCGACGCCAGGAGCAGGACGAACGAAGTACGCTTCTCTTTGCCCGAGAAGGACGACATGCGATCTACCAGCAGAGTGACGAAAAAGGCCACCAGACCCATCGTCGCCCCGAAGGAGATCATGCCTTTCTCCTGGGGCAGTCCTCCCATATCCGTTGCCAGCAGTTCGGCCCAGTTCTCAGGGCGCCACTCCACGGGCAGAAGAGTGGGCGGCCAGGCGACGATCTCGGCATTGGATTTGAAGGAGCCCAGAAAAGCCAGGATGAAGGGCGAGAAGAGTATCAGCCCGATGATGGATAGCCCCGCGTAGCGAATCGCCTGGTTGATGTAGAAACCCAAGGGTTTTCTGTGTGCACGCGCTGGTACGGCAGACTCAACAGCGGTTGTTGTCATAGCACCCTCCTAGTATTGCTCGGTTCCACTCTCGATCACTCGGCGCTGGATGAACGTGAAGACGAAGATGATGGCCGCCAGCAAGAAGGCCATCGCGGCCGCGTAGCCCATCCGCGGCGGTCCCGTGGTGCCCAGCGCGTCGCGGTAGATGAGGAACACCGGGGCCAGAGTGGTCTTGAGGGGCCCTCCACCGGTAAGTATCTTGACCTGATCGAATATCTGGAAAGTGCCGATTGTGCCCAGCACTACCACCAGTAGAATAATCGGCCTCAGCATGGGCAGCGTGATCTTCCAGAATTGCTGGCGTTTGTTTGCTCCGTCAATCGCTGCCGCCTCGTAGAGCGAAGGCGGGATGTCTTGCAGTGCGGCCAGGAACATGACCATGAACGTTGGAGCGGTGGTGAAGATGTTCTGGAACATGATGGCCATCCAGGTGATGCTCGGCCCGCGAAAGTACCACTGTTTCAAGGGAATGTCTCCGCCAAACACCTGAGCGATCAACTGTAACAGACCGCGAGGATCGTTGAGCCAGTTGACGGTCTTGAAGGACACGCCGATCAGTTCCAAAGTCCTGGTCAGGAAGAGGTTCAAGAAGCCGGACTTGAGATACAGCCACCAGAAGATCATGGAGATAACAACTGATGATGTGACGCTGGGGGCGTAGAAGAGCATGCGGAAGAATTGTCGGCCCCGCATGGGAGCGTTCAAGAGCACCGCCAGCAGGATGGCCAGCACCGTCTGGGCAGGTACTACGGTCAGCACATACCAAGCGACGTTGACCAGACTGCGTCGGAAATCCTGTTTCACAATGGCATCCACATAGTTCTTCAGGCCCACCCATTGCGGTGGCCAGGTGAACATGTTGAAGTCGGTGAAGCTGAGGTACATGGCGAAGATGAGTACACCAATGGCGAACACGATGGTGATGATAAGATAGGGAGCGATGAAGGTATATGCGGCCAACGCCTCACTCCGCTTGCGTGGGTCACGCCACATGCTTCGGCGCTTTTGCACTACGGTTTCCATAGCGCACCTCCTTGATTAAGACAATAACAAGCTACGTTCAGGGGCGACCATGAAGGCTCGCCCCTGAGTTGCTCGAACTTCCGGACTACTGGCCGCAGGAGGCCAGTATCTCGTCAGCCTCTTGCTTGGCCTGGTCGAGCGTTTCCTGGACAGTTTGCTCGCCCAGGAAGGCGCGGTTGAGGGCCTGGCTGATGGTGTCGTTGATCTGACCCGTGCAAGGGCCCCAGTAGGCCACGCTACCCACGAGTCCGCCCTGAGCGATGGCGGCGTCGTTGGGGTCTACCACGAGGTCAACCTGGTCGGGATGCGTCGAGTAGGCGAAGCCGGTCTTGACGATCTCGGCCTGGTTCTCGCGGCCGGTGACGTAGATCAGGAAGGCCGCGGCCGCCTTGGGGTACTTGGTGGCGGCGTTGATGCCGATGGCGTTGGTGAAGATGACATCGGCGGCCTTGCCGTCGGGAGACTTGGGCAGGGGGACGGCTTTCCACTCTACGTCAGCGTAGTCCTGGCGCATGTAGTTGACCA
>JAKLPW010000063.1 GCA_022013675.1 Anaerolineae bacterium
ACTCGGATACTATCACGGTCACACACCGGTGGAGGACCACCCAGAGCATCACTAAGAGCAGGGATGAAGCATGTCGTGGGGCAAGGGGCAGGCGTTGCCCCTTGCCTCGTGTATCCAGGCAAGGCAATCGCATTTGGCTGGTAGGTGGAAGGAGACCTGGTACTCTGATCTCTCTGTGGTGCGAGCATCCTGCCGACGGAGGTCCTGTAGAGACGCCATATATGGCGTCTCTACACCCAGTGTGGCAGGGTAATCGCATCTAGCTGTTTCTTGCCGATTGACGCCCTGGGAACATGCAGCTTCGATGCGTATGTGGGGCGCAGCTTGTCGCAAACGTTTGGTCTCTCATCTCGGGCGGGGGACCGGTCAAGTCCGATTGTCCCGTGCATCTGGGGCGATATCTTGCCGTCGAAGCGACTCGGTGGTATAGTAGGACACCCGGGATCGGTCCTTGGTCTGTGCAATGACGGGGTGTATTGCGAGTCTGTCTTCTTGGACAGGAGTGGAGATGAACGCCACGAGGTACGAGAATGCCAGTGACTTTCTTCTGGCAACCCGGGCTACTCTCGAAGAGAATGAAGCTGTGAATGGTCTCATGTTGGGGATTGCCTCTCTCTTGAAGCGCTTCCCCGAGGAGATCAAGGCCGCCCCTTTCTTCGCGACCGTCAGTGATAGCGGCGGGCTTCTTTTCGCGGCCATCATGACCCCACCGCACAACATCATCGTCTACAGTGGCAGGCGTGATTGCAGTGAGGCGATGGAAATCGTTATCCGTGATCACCTGACGAATTGTTGGAACGTCCCGGGCGTGCTGGGGCCTTCGGAGATTGCCGGGGAGTTTGCGGCCATCTGGACCAGGGTTACAGGCGTAAAGCATCGGGTAGGCATGCGCCAGCGCATATACGAGCTGAGGCAAGTTGTCCATCCCGAGTCGATCCCGGGCAGGCTGAGGGCTGCCACGGAGGATGATCTTCCCTTGGTCACCAACTGGACCGCTGCTTTCAATCGAGAGGCATTGATGGGACGCGATCCAAGAGATGCCGAGGAGATGGCCAAGAGTGCGATTGGCCACGGGGATCTCTACCTCTGGGAGGATGAGAAACCGGTCTCCATGGCGGCCAGGAGGCGACCAACTACCCACGGAGTAGCCGTGAGCTTTGTCTACACGCCGCTAGAACAGAGGAAGAAAGGGTACGCCACGGCATGTGTGGCGGGTCTGAGCCAGCTCTTGCTCGATTCGGGATACGAGTTCTGTTCTCTCTTCACCGACCTCGCTAATCCGACGTCCAACAGCATCTACCAGAAGATCGGCTATGTGCCGGTCTGTGACTTCACGGAGTACGTATTTGGGAGATGAGGGGTGGGTTCTCCATAAAAACTAGCCTCTAGCGTCCCAAGGAGAAGGTGCGATTATGCCCAAGAAACACCAAGGTTCAGTCCCGCTGAAGCACTCGTTTGAGCAAGCCCACCGCTGGCTTTCTCTGAACAGTATCAACGACCTCGTAACTGCCAGGGGAGAGCGTTTCCAGGCGGTGGCTTACACCGCCGGCAAGGGGCCTCACCAGGGAAAGAAGGTGATTCGCTTCCTGAAGAAGGACCTCGAGTTCGCCAGGGCCTACGAGTGTTGTTGGGGGCATACCACCAATTGCAACAAAACGAGGATAGAGGTCTACTCTGCGGCGATCGATGCCGCTATGTAGAAGGCCGCCACGCGGATAAGAAGCGAGACTCGACTATGGATCCGACTCTCTTGGATGAGGGCGGGGCAGTCCAGCCTTCCGGCCTGGGAGGACATCCACATACTATGGAAGAGATCAGCGCTGTGATAGGTTACGACGTCCATGAATTGCTCATGGACGGATACGACTTCGACGACATATCCGGGATTCTTGTCGGCGAGTACACCGTGCAGGAGTTGCTGCAGATAGGGTCAACATTGACCCTATCTGTGAAACCCTCTACTCCAAGTTGATGCGGGGTGGAGGTGGCTCGAGAACTATGTGGCTGGACTGTGCTCACTGTCTTAAGTTTGGAGGAATCCCATGTATGCACTATTGGTAGCTCAGAACTCGATAGAAAATGCGATATTATCGGTCGTGTTACAGCAAGTGGGTGTGGCCACCACCACGGCTGGCAATCTGAATCACGCTCTGGAGACGTGGTCTCGGCGACCCTCGGATCTGATTGTCCTGGCTGTGGAAGAGGGCAACCCACTGGAGATGGTCAATCGCGTGCGAAGCGAGACAGAAGTGCCACTGGTGTTGATCGTGGCAGGGGTAGAGGAAGCCGAACACTTCCAGCTCCTGGAAGCGCGGGCTGACTTGGTAGTCACGCGCCCGTTTAGTGCTCGCATGCTGGTTGCACAACTGCGGGCACTGCTGCGCCGTGCACAAGGTGTGCAGGTATTCTCCCTTCCTATCTTGAGCCTGGGGGGACTGACCCTGAACCCTTCCACCCGTACTGTGCGGGTTGAAAGTAACCCTCCTCGCGCACTGACCAACCTGGAGTTCCGTCTGTTGTACACTCTCATGATCCATCATGGCCAGGTTCTCCCTACTGAGGTTATAGTACAGAGGGTGTGGGGATACAAGGACATAGCAGACACAGAACTCGTCCGGGGACTCATCAGTCGTGTGCGAGCAAAGATTGAGCCCGAGCCACGCAAGCCAAGGTACATAATCACTGTGCCAGCCGCGGGTTATTCGTTCGAGTCTGGCGAGTGAGCATGACAAGCTCATCGCTGAGTTTCGTATGTTGATGGAGGGTTATCCGCGCCGTCTCGCGGCCTGAACACGATGAGCGAAGGATGGGCTTGATGGCCCCAAAGCGAGGCAAGGGCCCTGGCAGGGGCCAGACTACTATCTGCCGAGGAGGCATCTGGCATGAGACTTCGAAAGTATGATGCGACCAGGGACAGAGCGCCTGTGCAACGGATCTGGCGCGAGGCTGGATGGCTGCAAAGAGATGAGGAACAAGAAGAAGCCCTGGATGGCTTCATTGAGGCCGGATTTGCCATGGTTGGCGAGGTTGGGGGCGCTGCGGAGTCTGTGTCGGTCACCGCACGTGGAACTCTGCGCTATTTGAGCGATGATCTCCCCATGTGCGCCCTGTCCGCTGTGACAACCAGCCCAGTTGCGCGGCAGCAGGGAATGGCCTCGCGCCTCGTAGCCGCCTGCCTGGCTTCGGAAGCTGCCAGCGGCGCAGTGGTTGCAGTCTTGGGCATGTTCGACCAGGGTTACTATGACCGGCTGGGTTTCGGCACTGGCGGCTATGAGCATTTGGTCAGGTTCCATCCGGCTTGGCTGACAGTGGAAGATGGACCGCGCTCGGCAGAGCGGGTGACCAAAGATGACTGGAAAGAAGCTCACTGCGCCAGACTCTGCCGTCAACGCGCTCATGGTGGACTGAATCTGACCCCTCCGGCCATTACCAGAGCAGAGATGGTATGGACGAAGAGACCTCTTGGTATGGGCTATCGCGATGGTCCCGGCGGTACGCTTTCGCACTACATCTGGTGTTCGGCAGAGAACCTGGAGCATGGACCATATCATGTGCGCTGGATGACCTATCGGGACCGGAAGGAATTCCGGGAGTTGATGGCCTTGGTCAAGGCCCTGGGAGACCAGATAGGTCTCGTGAGCGTCCTGGAGCCGCCGAGCATGCAGTTGCAGGATCTCCTGGATAGGCCTTTCATGCAACATAGGATAAGCCAGGGGTCAGCGTTTAGCGCTGGCATCCGTGCCTTCGCGCCATGGCAGGTGCGAATACGCGACCTTCAGGGCTGCCTGCAGCACACCCATGTGATCGGAGGACCGATCCGTTTCAATCTCGTACTAGAAGATCCTGTGGAGGCCTATTTGGAGCAGGATGCACTCTGGCGAGGTGTCGCTGGGAACTACGTAGTCACTCTCGACTCGACCTCGTACTCGGAACCGGGTATGGATCCAAGCTTGCCCACCATGAGAGCGACTGTCAACGCCTTCACCAGGCTCTGGCTGGGGGTGCGCTGCGCTACTGGTCTGTCCTACACAGACGTCCTCGTCGCACCCCGGAACCTGTTGGCCCAACTTGACACGGCTCTCCGCCTTCCAGATCCGAAGCCGGATTGGGAAGTCTAATCGTTCGATGAGTCCGTAGCCATGTCTACACCGCTTCCTGGGTTGCTCAACCAAGGGAGTACTCTGACGCCTTGCTGTACATCCTGGTCTGGTACCGAAGTTGGTTGAGTCTGCCCTTCTGTCGCCATTCCTGGCGGCCTCGGTAGCTGGCCGCCGCTGGTTGCGCCGGACGGATATCAAGCCCTCAGGGCATAGCGTGTCCTCAGGCGGGTGGGCTCGAGCGATCTGCGTAGCCAGACACCCCGGTGGTAGATGCCCGGCTTTCCTCAAGTGTGGCATGTGCCTCTCGATGGGAGCAATACCCACACGCACTTGCGCACGGCCATGGTGTTCACCTGGCACACGAACGTCACAATCTATGCCGATTCTGAACGAAATTTGCATCCTCTTTGAAGGTCTTTTGCACAAAAGTGCCGTATAATGCGTTTGCGATCGGATCTAAAAGGCCAGTAGGATCAGCACAAGGCGAATATCCAATGATCAGTGCTCTTTGTCCGGATTGCGGTGAGAGGATTGCCCTGGGTTCACTGTCTGCACAGGGTAGTCAACTCTTATGCCCGAGCTGTGGTGCGCATCTGCAGATTATCGGGCTGGATCCAATGGAACTCGATTGGGTTTATGTTTATCCGGTACCTGGTTGGGAAGAAGACTGGGATCGGACAGCAATGATGCAGCATCAGTCTGGGGTTGACCTCAAGCCAACTAGCTAGTCGGCTGTATGTGCCTGCAACCCATGCGCAGCAACATAGGGAACTGAATGGAACTGGTGCGCAAGTTATTGATGATGAGGAGATCATCTCATGGATAGTCCAATTGAAGAACAGGAAGAACCCCCCGGCTCTAAGAAACCTCCCCACCCGTGGGAGGAGGTGCCTCCAGGCGACTGGAATGACTGGCGCTGGCAGCTTAGGCACCGCCTCCGCACCCTCAAGGAGTTCACCCGCGTACTCGATCTGACGGCGGAGGAAGTGGCCGGTCTATCAACTGACGGGCACTTCCGCGTTGGCGTGACGCCTTATTTCGCCAGCCGCATGGACCGCTATGATCCTCACTGCCCGATCCGTCGGCAGGTTGTGCCCACCGCCCAGGAGCTGGTTAGCTTCGACGGGGAGTTGGAAGACTCGCTTTCCGAAGAGGAGCACTCCCCTGTTCACGGATTGGTTCATCGCTACCCCGACAGGGTGCTTATGCTGGTGAATACGCAGTGCGCCGGTTGCTGTCGGCATTGCACTCGTAGCAGAATGGTGGAAGATCCCCAGGTACAGTTCACAACCGCCGACTATGAGCGGCAGTTGGCGTACATTGCCAGCACGCCTCAGATACGCGATGTGTTGCTCTCTGGGGGCGATCCACTCATTCTGCCACAAACGGTCCTCGAAGGGATTCTGGCCAGGCTGAGGGAGATTCCGCATGTAGAGATCGTGCGCATTGGGACGCGTGTGCCCGTTTTCTTGCCCCAGCGCATAGACCAAGACCTGGTGAACATGTTGAGGAAGTATCATCCAGTATGGATGAACATCCACTTCAACCACCCGAAGGAAATCACGCCCGAAGTCGAGAAGGCGCTGGCGCTCCTGGCGGATGGAGGGATACCTTTGGGCAGCCAGACGGTTCTGCTCGCTGGTATCAACGATTGTCCAAACGTAATGAAGGCCCTGATGCACAAGTTGCTGAGGAACCGCGTGCGCCCGTATTACCTTTACCAATGTGACCTGGTGCGTGGTGCGGGCCATTTCCGCACTCCAGTCGGTAAGGGGGTAGAGATAATAGAGGCGCTTCGAGGCCACACCTCGGGTCTTGCCATTCCGACCTTCGTGATCGACATGCCTCTGGGAGGAGGAAAGGTTCCCATCGGACCCAACTACCTGATCAGCATTTCCGCGAACCGCGTGGTCACGCGCAACTACCAAGGTTTCATCAGTGCCTACTCTGAGCCCAGTGTCTATAAACCACACGACTCGAGGGCCTGTCCCTACTGTCAATCTCGGCAGGTATCGCAACACGCCAGCGGGGTTGCGGGGTTGCTGGATTGTTCTACGGAAATCCGAGACAATGGAGATTCGCGCAGTGAAGAGGGGTCTCCGGACGTTGATGTAGAACTAGAATCCCTTCTGCCGATGTATGTGGCGGAGGCAATGAGATGACTGGATGGAGAGTTGGCCTGCTCTACGATCTGAAGCAAAACATCCCAGCGGACGAGGATGTACCCTCTGACGCTCTAGCGGAGTACGATTCCATCGAGACGGTTCAGGGGATCGAGGACGCACTTCTCGCCGGGCATAACGAGGTCATACCTTTGGAAGGCGACCACACCCTCCTGGACACGCTCCGGGCGCATAATCCTGACATATGCTTCAATATCTGCGAGGGTCGCCAAGGAGATGCCAGGGAGTCTCAGGTACCGGCCCTGTTGGAATTCCTGGGCATACCTTACACGGGCTCCAAGATTCTTGCCAATGCGCTATCGCTGGACAAGGCGATGGCGAAGCGCGTCTGGCGCGACTGCGGCCTTCCCACGCCATCTTTTCAGGTCTTCCAAAGCGATGCGGAGGCATTGTCACCTGCACTTGATTTCCCTCTCTTCGTCAAGCCGTTGAGGGAGGGCTCTGGCATGGGCATCGGTGCGGGTTCCGTCATACACGACAGAGCGGCATTAAGGGAACAGGTGCGGTACATCATCCGGAGCTATCGTCAGCCGGCCTTAGTGGAGACGTTTTTACCAGGGCGGGAGTTCACAGTCGGTCTCATCGGCAACAGTCCGTACTCTGGACTGCTGCCGCCATCAGATATGTATGCTGACTGCGAGGTTCACGTCTTTCCAGTGTTGGAGGTCGATGTCAGTCCGGTAGCTGGCGCGGGAGGACTCTACGGAAGCCACATCAAAGTAGATCTCCCGCTTGGGCCGAACTACCTTTGCCCAGCGCCCATAGAAGAGGAACTGTCCCAAGAAATGCAGCGCCTGGCATTGGCAGCGTTTCAGGCTATCGGCGCTCTGGATATCGCCCGGGTAGACTTCCGTTTGGACGCAGATGGGCTCCCGCACCTGCTGGAGATAAACACGTTGCCTGGGCTCAAT
>JAKLPW010000064.1 GCA_022013675.1 Anaerolineae bacterium
CAACGGGAGTATCCGGGGGCTCTCGTTTTACCGCACCATCTACTTTCTTCCAGTGATCACCTCGACGGTGGCGGTGAGTGCCGTATGGCGTTACATGTATGATCCAAATTTCGGTTTTGCCAACGTGGTGCTCAAGTGGCTGGGCATCGGCCCGCAGACCTGGCTCTACGACCCTAAACTTGCGATGCTATCTGTTGTCCTGGTAGCGCTCTGGAAGGGTCTGGGTTACGATATCATCATCTACCTCGCCGGTCTGCAGGGCATACCACGCATGTACTACGAGGCTGCCTCGATTGATGGGGCCAACGCGTGGCAGAAGTTCTGGAAAATAACTTGGCCCTTGCTTTCACCGGTGACCTACTTTATCTTTATTATGAGTATCATCAATTCCTTCAAGGTCTTTAGCCAGATACACGTGCTAACTCCTGGCGGAGGGCCACTCAAGTCCACGGAGGTGATGGTGCTGTACATCTACCGGCAAGCATTTCAGGAGTTCCGTTTTGGTCGGGCGGCAGCAGCAGCGTTCATTCTCTTTGGCTTCGTCACCTTAATCACCCAGTTCCAACGCAAAGTTATCGAGCCGAGGGTACACTACTAATGATAGGACTAAGTGCACGCAACAGAGTGACGAGATTGCTCAGGCATCTAGTACTCATCGCGGCTGGGGTCGTGATGACTGTTCCCTTCATCTGGATGGTCTCCACGGCGTTCAAAGGTGATGGCGAGATCTACATCTATCCACCCACCTGGGTTCCAGCGGAGATCCATCTGGAGAACTTCAGCCGCGCCTGGGACTACGTCCCCTTTGGCCGGTTCTACGTGAACAGCATCTTCATTGCTGTGACAGTTACCGTCTGTCAGGTCTTCACAGCAGCATTGGCGGGGTACGTTTTCGCAAGGGTTCGTTTCCCGGGGAGGGATGCCATATTCTATATGTACGTGGCGACTCTCATCGTGCCGACCCAGGTGACGATGCTGCCCCTCTTCCTGATAATGAACGAGTTGAAGTGGATCGACACTTATCAGGCAATGATCGTGCCCTTCTTGGCCAGTGCTTTCATCGCTTTCTTCTTGCGCCAGTTCTTCTCTACCATCCCTTTGGAACTGGAGGACGCTGCCAAGATAGACGGATGCGGGCGGTCGCGATTCATATGGCAGGTGCTTTTGCCTCTTTCGAGGCCGGCGCTGGCTTCTATTGGTCTGTTCACATTTCTGGGGCAATGGAATAACTACATCTGGCCTCTCATAATCACCAATACCACCAAGATGCGCACGTTGCCTATCGGCCTGCGCTACTTTGTGGAGGAATCGGGGGCCCAGTACAATCTCATGATGGCTGCTGCTATGATCACCGTAGCGCCGGTCGTAGCGCTGTTCTTCGTGGCCCAGCGCCAGTTCATCGAGAGCATCGCTCGTACCGGACTGAAGTCATAGTACACGCGGCATAGACACGCCGATGGCATAGATACAGGGAGTGAAGAAACCAAGGATTCCTTGCAGGAGGAGTCCCTTGGACACCTGGAGTTGCCTGTGGATGGTATTGTCCTGGTTACTGATCACCAGAAAACTTGGGTTCTGATCCTTCAAGGATGCCAGGGCACAGCTTTGTAGAGAAGGAGGTGAGGCCTACTGAATGAGAGTCAGTTGAGATGTTGTTTGTAGGTTGTTTGTAGGTTGTTTGTAGTTTGTGGTCCGTGATAGCCAGCGTGAGTAGTTTGAGCGGTGGCGCATAATGAGAAAGAAGGAGAAAGGAACAGAACATGAAACGCAGATTGTGGATTATGGTTACGTTGTTGGTTATGCTGGCGATGGTGCTGAGTAGTTGTGCCCAGCCGACTCCCACTCCCGTGCCGCCGACCAAGGTGCCGGTCCAGCCTACGGCAGTGCCCGAGCCTACGGAGCCGCCCAAGCCTGAGCCGGTAACCATCAGCATCTGGTACGCCGTGGGTGGTGCGTCGGGCGAGGCTTTCATGGGGTTGGTGGAGGACTTCATGGTGGAGTATCCCGACATCACCGTGGAAGCGACTTACTCCGGCAACTACGGGGAGACTGCTCAGAAGACCATGGCGGCTGTGGCCTCGGACACCTTGCCCAATGGGGGCTTGATCCCGGCGGGACCACTGTGGACGGGCCGTGAGGGGAACTTCCTGATCGATGAGTACGTCAAGGGCCCTGACGGAATAGACATGGACGACTTCTGGCCCGTGCTCTGGACCTACAACGAGTGGGAAGGAAAAATCGCTTCCTTGCCGTTCAACAACAGCACCTTGGTCCTCTACTACAACAAGGCCCTGATGGAACAGGCTGGACTCGATCCTGAGAAACCGCCTGAGACCTGGGATGAACTGAAGTCCATGGCGGCGCAGATCGTCGAGAAGGCCCAGGGCGAGACCAAGGTCTGGGGCGTTGATACTAAGAGCCCCGACTGGACCCTCAAGTATCTCATCATCGGTGCCGGCGGTCGCATCATGAACGAGGACAGCAGCGAGCCGGCCTTCGCTTCCGAGGCTGGATACGAGGCCATGACCTGGTGGAAGAGTCTGGTTGACGAAGGCTTGATGCCTCCGGCGCAACACGGGGAAGCCCGCAACCTGTTCATCGCCGGCAACCTGGGCTTTCTCTTCTCCTCGACTGGCAGCGTTGGCACAGTCTCGAAGGGAGCGCAGTTTGACTGGGGTACGGCCTACGTTCCCAAGAACGAACGCTACGGCGGAACCGTCGGTGGTGCCGCGCTCTGTCTCTTCCCTTCGGACCAGGCGCACGAAGATGCCACCTGGACCTTCCTGAAGTGGTTGCTTTCCACGGAGAACGCCGTTCGCTGGTCTCTGGCGACGGGATACGTGCCGGTGCGAAAGTCGGCCCTGGAACACCCTGACATGCAGGCTCTGTTCGCCGATGCACCTCAGTATCGAGCAGGCTTCGCGCAACTGGAGTACGCCATGTGCTATCCGCACTTCTGGGAGATGGGTGGCATGGATGGTTACTTCGCGGATGCTCTGGAGAACGTCGAGCTAGGCGTGATGGGACCCAAAGAGGCCCTCGATGACGCTGATGCGAAGCTAAGGACGGACATGACTGATTAGCAAGGCGCGATTGGCATGTCCCCGGCAGGGAGCGCACAGCGTGCGCTCCCTGCCGTATTCTGCTATGCAGGACTTTCGCAGATAGAGCATATTCACCGCTGAGAACAGTGAGGACGCAGAGAAAAGCAAAGATATTCTTCGGACTTGAATGCTTCAGGACGAAGACTCTGCGTAAGTCTCTGCGTCCTCGGCACGTTCCGCGGTAGGATCAGCTCTTATGAACACAACTATGTAACTCACATCAGCAAGGAGGCATGAGTTGAGTAGTA
>JAKLPW010000065.1 GCA_022013675.1 Anaerolineae bacterium
AGTGCACATGTAGGATTTGCAGCTTCTTCATCCGCGCAACTTCCACCATCTTAGAGGCAAGTGCCAGCGTGTAGGGGAAATTCTTCAAAAGAGGATACTCCGCGATCTGGACCTCGTGGAAGCTGACCCTCGGCGGAAGTTCTGTTAGCCGCAGTGGGGAGGCGTAGCTGATGAAAGCCACCTCATGGCCTCGTTCGGCCAGATGCTTGCCCAGTTCCGTCGCCACAACTCCACTGCCACCGTGGGTTGGATAGCACGCTATCCCAATACGCATGATGTGCTCCCTTCCTTGTAGGTATCCAAGAACATGATACCCCGTGATCACCGCTAGAAGGATGAGAACTCCACTTCGAGGGGATTCTCCACCCTCATCACTCCCCGAATCAGGAAACCCTCCCCATACTCCACTCCAATGGCTAACCCCCAGTGAGTCATTCGACCCACAATCACCTTGTCGTAGTTGCGTGAGGTCAGCCCAGCCTGCTGATAGTAGGTGTCTCCCGGTTGAAACTGCGTGGAGAAGGTGTAGATCGCTTCCATCTTTCGTTCGAACTGTGCCGTTATGTCTACAATGAATGTTGGATCAAACTCGTACCACCCAGCGTAGTACGCGACCCTTGGAGGACGATAGCTCCCCTGGCCTGTGTCGTACCGACTCAGACCTGCCAGGAAGATGCCCTCGTAGGCCAGTTGGCTGGCGTGATAATGATCGGGGTGCCTATCCTCATGGTAAGGTAGCAATGCCAAGCGAGGGCGATACTCGCGGATCACCTCGACTACCTTCCTCTTGGATTCGTTGCTGACGTGGATATTGCCGTCCTCCAGGCCCAGGTTCTCTCGCGCCATCGCCCCAATAATCTTGCTCGATGCCTTCGCCTCCTGATCGCGCGTATCGACCGTACCTCTAGTCCCTAGCTCTCCACGGACCATATCCACAATCACCACGGAGTAGCCTGCGTCACTCAGTTTGATCAACGTCCCGCCACAACCGATCTCCACATCATCGGGGTGGCCTCCGAAAGCCATTATGTCGACATCAGACATCTCTCTCCTCCAGAGTGAGCACGTGATGTGTAAAGTCGTCCAATCGCCCTGCCGAGAGCAATTCCTCCAGAAGCTCCGTTCCGTACCTGTTCAAGAAATGCGGCAGAGGGAACACTCGCTCCTGAAGTCGACCTCTTGGCAACAAGGAGTTGCTCAAGGCCCGTACTTCCCCCCGGGACAACCCCAACCGACTCAAACGAGCCCTCGCGACACGTGCGGCGAGCTTGTCGAGGTCGTTTTGCGATCGCGCCAGCGTCTGCGCCCAACTCTTGCCCAGTGTGGGGTCAACATCCTCCACATAGGAACGGAGCGGTGAGAGCGCAGCCTTCAATCCGCGACTCGCCGAGTCGAACATCTCCAATTCCTCCGGTTGCGTCAGGCCTCGCATCACGGCGTCCACCTCTAGTCGCTCAGTCAGAACATCAGCAACAGCAACTCCATAACGCCCCAGCCTCTCAGCTTCGCTTTGTGCCACGATAGTATAACTCTTTCGCGGGAAGAGTAGCGGCTGTGGCAGGTCAAAGAGATCATAGAGAGGTCGAAGCATGGCCTGATAGGCAGTTTCGCCCGGTCCAAGCACGCTGACTATCACGGGCAGCATCGAGTCAGCGAACAGAGGACGAAGGGCCGCGTCGGTAGAATAGAGCTCCGGATGCTCCCTGACCCGACGTAAATCCTCCTGTGAGTCATCCGTTCTGACGCGCCTCCCCATGCGATCAAGCGTGAACAGTCGCCCCGACTGCGCCGGGGTCAACCAAGGCTTGTAACCGGCCACGACGAGCCTCTGCGAAACGTCGGCCAACCGATGCGCGACGTCGTTAGTCTTCTCTATAGCATAGGTAAAGAAGTCAGTGGCGCCGTCGCGAAGTATCCGCG
>JAKLPW010000066.1 GCA_022013675.1 Anaerolineae bacterium
GACCAGTAGCGCATCCTCCGCTTCCAGCCCTTCAGGGCATCGCCCGAGCGTACGAGATCGCGGGCGAAGTCGTACACGTTCCGGTAGAACTGCCCATATTCTTCGGAGAAGTGATAGGGCTGCTCGCCGTCCTCGGTGTCCCGCTCCGGGAATGGCGTCACCTTGCCCAGCCAGTGCGCCACGTCGGCCCGGCGGCGCTGCACGAAGTGTCTGGCCAAATCCTGGCGTTCCTCATCTCTCATCTGGGTCAAACTCAGGTCCTCGAAGCGATCCTGGAGCAGTCCCAGTATTGAGAGGAAAGACGATTCCACGCCGCTGTAGGGGGTCGCCGTGAGCATGATGAGATGACGGTCGGCGTCATCGGCCAGCGCTCGCAGCAAGTCGTAGCGCTGCTGCTGACCGCGCTTGTGGCTGGCTCCCGGCGCTCGCGCGGCCCCATGCACCTCGTCGACGATTACCAGACTGGGGCAACGCTGGAGGAAACTGGCCCGGTAGCGCTCGCCCTTGACGGTATCGATGCTGGCCACGAAGTGCCGGTAGTGGTCGAAGATGCTGGTATCGGGAGGCGTCTGCTTCTCCAGTCGAGGTACGGTTCCCGAGCGGATGACGACGGCCTCGATGTGGAACTTCTCTCGCAGCTCCTGCTCCCACTGGTCACAAAGCGAAGCCGGGCACAAAACAGCAACGCGCTGCACCTCGCCCCGATCCAGCAGCTCCCTGGCGATCAACCCGGCCTCGATGGTCTTCCCCACGCCGACGTCGTCAGCGACCAGCAAGCGCATAGTATCAAGCCGCAAGGCCATTATGAGGGGCACGAACTGATACGGATGGGGACGGAAGGAGAGGTGCCCCAGGGATCGGAAAGGGGCGGCTCCTTCGCGCAGAAGCAGCCGCGCCGCCTGCATCACCAGCCGCACCGCGATGTGATCCTGGGCATTGCCGGGATCAGGCAGCGGAAAGGCTGCCTCCTGCAATCGCTCGTAGGGCAGGCTTGCACCTATGAGATCCGAGAACGACTTCAGAACGGCGCAGGTCTCGCGCACGCTCCCACCAATCGGGCGCAGCACGACAACCTCAGGGTTCTCCGAGGGCAGGACGACCCATTCCCGTTCGCGATACTTCACCAGGCTCCCTGGAGTTGCTTTCATGTCTGACCCTTCCTACGAACAGATTACCAGTCCCTGAGGGGACTTCTCAGTTTTAGACGGTGATATTCATTCACCGGGTTCGCTGTCGAAACTCATGCCCATTGAACGGTTACCCGAATACTTCCTCGTGTTCAGAGATCTGCTCTTCCACCGCTCGGTCATAGCGGATCACCACCACTCGGTAGCCCATACCCTCCAATTCGCTGCGTATGCGCCGGTCTTCGGCCTTCTGCTGAGGCTCATCGTGGGGCGACCCGTCGCAGAAGACGCAGACACTGCCGGACCGATAGAAGAAGTCCGGCACGGAGTGAACGTCTTGCAGCGGTTTCTGGGTGAAATCCGGCAGCTTGCGTCTTGTCTCGAAGAGATGATCCAGGAACTTGCGCTCCAGTTCCGATCTGACGTCCGTACGCGCCCGGAGGCTTTCGTAGTGCGCCTCGTAATCCAGCGATGACTCTGGCAGGTTCGCCGTACTTCTGGAAAGGCGCATGAGGTCGTCCTTCACCAGGTGGCGATCCAGGAGCCAATGATCCCGCTGGTTATAGTAGGACAGCAGGCAATCATAGCAGGCCCTCGCGCACCCTTCCTCACCCTCCGTGGGCTCTAGATCCTCACCCGTCTGGGCATCGAAGTGCAGGATCTCCAGCGCCTGCTGTGCCACCTGCGCCATCGCCTCCGGCTCCTCCACCAATCTCCCCAACACACCCAAGCCACCCTCTGTGCCCTCCCACAGCATAATCGTACGCCCGTCGCCACTGCCGAGGATTTCGGCTCCGATCTCACCTTCCTCCACCTGGTAGGCCCTCTGGATGCCATTCAGGAGAGCATGCATCAGGCTTGTCACGTAGGCGTCATCGTCAAAGCCCTCCCCCTCCGGCGGACGGACTAGCAGAGCGTTGACGGTTCGGTGCACGAAGAGGCGCACGCCAGATCGAATCTCCTCACCCTTGGCATCCCCCTCGCCCTTTCCTTGGCTGTCAGCTTTCCTCTTCCACCTCCCACTTCGCATCCCCAACCGGAAGCCCTTCTCCAGGGTGCGTCGCCATCCGTGGTTGATGTGCCAGATGTCTGCTGCCGGAGCGTAGGTCAGGCTAAGGATCGCCTCGCCCTGAGTCGACAACGCCACCGCATCTTGACGATCCCGCACACCCCCGGCAGCAGGCGCGTAGCGAAAGTGCCCCGTGATGTCGTACCCATATCGTAAGCGCTCCTCCTCGTCGCACGTGATCCTCTCCCTGCGACGGGTGAAGACCGAGGGCATCTCCAGCAAGTTAGGGAGTATCTGGCTGTTATCACCGCCCAGTTGCGTCCCGCAGTTCACGCAGACATCCACGTGGGCGTCCTCGCCCGCGTGTACATAGCCACACACCTTACAGAGCTTGGCCAGTTGGAAGCGCTTCTCGGGATCATCGAGGGGCAGCCTGACGCCTTCTATGCTGTACTTAGCGCCGTCGTGGTAGATTACATTGCTTGGTGCGAACTCCCTCAAGGCCAGATAGCGAGCGCGTCCGATGAACTCGCCCCTGTCGCCGCTGGGGATGTAGGCTCTCACCGGCAACGCGGGGAAGTTATATCCGGGCAGGAATCCTTCCGAGGCAAGGTAGCGGTAGGGATAGAAGTCAGCTTCATCGAACTTCGTGTTGATGCACAGGAGCAACTCGATCTGACGTTGAGCCTCACGCTCCATCTGCTTGGATTCCTTGATCTCCTCCGATTTCTTCTGGCCCCTCCGCCGGTAAGCCTTATCCAGGCTGCTCCGCGCCTCGTATAGCTGATGGTACGCGCTGGAGTATAGTTGTCTCCAGCGATCCAAGGCCTCATCAAAGCTCTTGGGCGCCTTCCGCACCGTTTCTTCGATCCATCGCTCATTGTACCAGGCACAGCGACCCAGCCCCTCCTCTATGGATTCCATGGCGCGGCGACAAGCCTCTGTGCACTGATGGCGTCTCTCCTCGGAAAGCTGCATCTGGAGCCTGATTTCCTCACGCACCGGATAACCTTCTGCGTCGGTGTCCACTATCTCATCCATGGAGTGGCGCAGGTCAAGCCTGGTATGACCCAGCCAGATGGCATGCAGGTGGGCTCGGAGCAGGTCCTCGTTAAGTAGGTCCAATCTTGGCAGGGTCACGGCCCCCGCCACCATCTTTTCGCGACGCCGGAAATAGTACTTGTCGTGTCCCCTGAAGGCCGATGCATAGGTCAGGATCAGAGCCGGCTGTCCGGCACGGCCCGCCCGCCCGCTCCGCTGGGCGTAATTCGCGGGCGTGGGAGGCACATTACGCAAGTGGACGGCGTTCAGGTCGCGGATGTCTATGCCCAGCTCCATCGTGGGAGAGCAGAATAGGGTAGGCAGCTTCCCCTCCCTAAACAGTTCCTCGCGCTGCTGGCGGGCCTCATAGCCTATCTGGGCCGTGTGCTCCCGGCTCTGCATACCCCTCAGGGCCTTGTCCCCCTGCCGGTAATAGTGTGCAAAGAACGGATTGGCCTGATCCTGCACCGGTTCGTAGACCTCATTCTTGGCTCGTTGACGCCTCAAGGGACTTCGCCTCGGTGTGCCATCGCCCTTGCGCCAGATCATGGCGTTCGCCTTTAGCTGCACGGTGTGGTAGCTCCCATCGGGGTCGCTCTCCTGCAACATCCCGAATCGCACAAGCGCACTTACCGTTCCGCGAACCAGCTTCTCACACTCTTCTTCGCCCACATCTTCACCGGTCGATCTCACCAAGCTGCGCTTGAGCCACTTGCCGATGACGCTAGTAGGCCCCAAGCTGAAATCTCCCCGCCGCTTCGAGATTCCGGGCATGACAAAGGCCCCCGCATAGCGCATTCCCCAACCCAGGCCCAAACCCCAAGCTTCGTTCAGGTGTCCTTCCACTCGCTTGCCAAGCTCATCCTGGTAGTCACGCTTCAGGCATCTGGCATCGATAGCCAAACGCCTTCTGACCTCGTCCAGGAACACCGTCAGCACCTCACCCCGCTCCGACTCGCCCAGCTCCCCCATGAGAGGGACACCCTGCCACAAATCGTCTCGGGCAGCCAGTTCCGCCAGGCCCGCGTAGTCGATCCTCAGCAGCCCGCACTCTTCCAGGTTGGGTTGTACCACGCGCCACCCACGCCGCAAATCTTGGAAAATGCGGTACTCGATGAGCTGCTTGAGAACTTCCTCAGCCTTCCTTGCCGCGGGACTGCCGGGATCGAGATCGGAATTATGAGCATACTCCCGGAAAGTGAGGCCCAGGCTCTCGGCCACTCTTGCCCCCACGTTGTCGAACCTGAGGTCGCCATGGGTATCCAATGCCTCGCGCAAAGCCCGTCGAATCAGCGCCACCTGAACGAAATCGTTGAAGTGGCCCGCTTGTAGAGAAGCATCCTGCCGATTGTCGGTGAAACTCAGGATCTTCTGCGCCGAGGGATCAAGATCCGTGCCCCGCATGGCCGTTACCGTAGAGAGAGTCAGGAGCGTGGTGGCCGTGCTACGCCCCTCGCTCGACAGACCCGTCAGCTTGCGCCAATCGTTCTTGTCGCGCCGGGTGTAGGCCTCTCCACAGTGCAAGCAGAGCATGAAAGGCCTGCGCAAGAACCAGCACCGCATCCCATCCCCTTCCCCTTCGTCTACGATCTCCCCGTCAGTGCGCACCCGAACCATCACAGGCACATGCGGCTGAAAATCCTTCTTGACCTTGCCCCGCTTGTCGAAGAAATGCTCCGGAAGGGCCTCAGGCGTGTTACTCCAGCGCCCTTCCGAGTCGATCATAAGATAGCCCCTCTCGATCTCATCCATCTCTGTCTCTTCCATGAGATAGGAGAATCTATCGAGATCAGGACGCACCTTGCCCTTGCCCTGATCCCACACGACCTGATAATACTCCTGCCCGCAAATGCGACAGAAGCGAAGGGGGAACAGAACCCGGTCACCGCCTCCAGCAGCGTAGTACTTCCCCTCCATAGTCAGGTCTCGCTTCGCGCGATCCTCAATGGTTGCGTACACCGAGTCGCCCTGAGAGATGAATTGATGGACCTTGAATGCAAAGACCGGTTCACCATCGGGGTTCTTGACACAACTGCTTCCCATGAGTAGCAGTTGCTTCAAGCGAGCTTCGCATTTCTCCAAATCCACGGCCGTGGTGTCAGCCAGCTTTTGAGCGCCCACTCGGAGCGTAATGGGTATCCGACGGCACAGTCTCCCGCCCTCCTCCAGCTCCAGCCCAAAGGTCTGCTCGATCCAGGCACACAGCGGATCGCGCGAGAAGGCCTCCCACGTGGCTGCGGGCAAACTGCCCAACAGCGCCGCTCGGAGCTCCGCTTTTGTCGGTGTGCTCTCCCTGGGAATCGTGCGCGCGAGGGTCTCCTCCATCACGTTGCCGGGCTTCACACTAGTGCCGAATAGCGTGCTGGCAAAGACGGCCACGGCTTCTCTCCGCTTGGCTGGCGTGTCGCCGGAGGCCATGGTTGCGGAGGTTCCGATGCAGACCAGGTTGGGATTTCCGCATCTCTCTTTCAGACGTCGGATGAGCATGGCCACATCAGCCCCTCGTCGACCCCGGTAAGTGTGGGTCTCGTCGAGGACGATAAACTGAAGCTCGGAAGTCGCTCGATCCACCAAGCCACGCTCGTGCGGTCGAACCAGCATCAGCTCCAACATCACATAGTTCGTCAGCAAGATATGCGGCGGACGCGTCTGCATCTCCCGTTTCCGTTCCCGTGACTCTTGGCCTGTGTAACGCCCGAAACGGACCGGCAGCTCTCCTCCCGTACGCGCCCTAAAACCTTCCGCCAACAGGGAAAGCTGCTCCAACTGGGAGTTCACCAACGCGTTCATGGGATAGACGACGATGGCGTGGACCTTGTTCTCCTGGGGATTGCCACGCAGAATGGCGTCGAAGATGGGGATGAAGTACGTCAGCGTCTTGCCCGAGCCGGTCCCGCTCGTCACCACGAAGCTCTCGCGGCGGACGCCTCTCTCGATGGCCTGACACTGATGCTCGTACAGCCTATACGGCCCCCGCTCGGTTCGGAAGATGTCGCTGCAGAGCGGGTGGAGGAGTCCCTGCGCGGCCAATTCCTCGACAGAGGCCCCTTTCTCGTAGGCCAGATTCAACTGGATCAGGGCATCGGGCCACAGGTTCCTCTCGCCAGAAATCTTCCGTTCGACATACTGCCGAATCCTCTCGTCCGCCGTCTTCAGGAAGCTCGTAACGTAGCTCTCGTACTCCGCCAGAACCTCGTCGTGAATACGGAAGATGTCCATCCTCAGTGCCTCCTTTGTCTGCGAAGCCGTTTCTCAATCGTGGCACTCCGCTGGTCCCGTGAGCGATACCTGCCTTCGCCGAGACATACTCCAGCGATAGGATAGCAGATGAACACCCCATATGTCAAGTGACATGTTGTGGCAGGGATTTGGCCCCCTCCTAACCTCCCCCCGTCGGAAAAGCACCGCCAGGGGGAGGAACCAGAGTCCCCTCCCCTGTGCGCGCTTTTCGCACGGGGGAGGGTTAGGGTGGGGGCCGATCCCCTCCCCTGTGCATGCCCTTCGCACGGGGGAGGGTTAGGGTGGGGGCTCTCTGGCATCCTTGACTCGTAGCCTTAACGCCTTGTACGTCGTCGTAGCATCGCATCGTAGCCTCCCAACCCCCCACC
>JAKLPW010000067.1 GCA_022013675.1 Anaerolineae bacterium
GCCTAACTCCGTCCACGGCAGTCACACTGCCGCGCCTGGTTTTGAATTGCTTCACCAAATCCTTGGCAAAGATGGCGTTGTTGTCATTCATGATTCTAATCCAACCGCTTTTTGAACGTCACAGACGCCAGCACCATGGCCCCTACTCCGTATATCGCCAGCGCAACCACGTCATTCCACAGGAAAGTGAGCCCGACCCCCTTGGTGAAGATCCCTCGCACGATGCGCATGAAGTAGGTCAGTGGTAGCATATTTCCTACGGCCAGAGCCACGGGGGGCATGGGTTCTCGGGGATAGAGGAATCCGGTCAGCAGAGTGCCCAGCATCAACAGTACGCTGGTCATTTGCTGGGCCTGCCTCTGTGTTTGGGCCACCGCTGAGATCAGCAAGCCAAGACCCAGCGCGGAGACGATGAAGAGCAGGCAGAGCCAGGCAAAGAGCCACCAGTCGCCTTGAAAGGGTACGCCGAACCAGAAGACGCCCAGAACGAGAACGATCAGCATGGCGATGATGGTGAGCACGACGTTGGGCACCAGCTTGCCCACCATGAGCTCCATAGGGCGGGCGGGCGTGACCAGGAGTTGCTCCAGAGTCCCCGTTTCGCGCTCGCGCACCACACACATGGCCGTCAGGTTGAGAGCCACGAACTGCACTATCACCGCTGCCAGCGCGGGCACCACGAAGATCATATCGTCCATGGCAGCGTTGTAGCGAACCCGGATTGAGGAGGTGATCGGGGGCGATGCGGTTTCGTAGCCTTGCCGGGCCACCTTCTCCGTCATCAGCTCCATGGCGTGGGCCTGGCAGATGGCCAGCGCCGCGCCATAACCAGACTGGACCGTGAACGAGTCGGAGCCATCCAGGAGCAGCAGCACCTGAGCTTCACCGCGCTCAACCTGGGCCGCGAAGTCCGGTGGGATCACAACGCCCGCCCTGGCCCGTCCTTCGTCGATGGCCCGGATGACGTCGCTCTCGCTCTGCACGTACATTTCGATGTCGAAGAAGCCCGAGATGGACATCGCATGGATGAAAGCATTGCTCCGGGCATCCATACTGGCATCAGCGACCGCAGTCGGGATGTGGTCCACCGTCAGGGACACGGCGTAGGCGAAGAGGAACAGTACGACGATCGGCAAGCTCAGCATCATCATCAGCGTTGGCCGGTCCCGCAGTAGTTGGATCGTCTCTTTTCGAATCAGAGTCCCCAGGCGTTTGATTGACCTTTGCACACTTCTACCTTTCGGGCAACGAATTAGTCCAACCCTTGCTTGAACATCCTGGCCGCCAATGAGACAGTAACGACGATGTAGATCAGCAGTGGTACAATGCTGTTCCACAGGAACTCGACCCCGAGGCCCTTGGTCATGATGCCCCGAGAAATGGGAATGAAGTACGTCAACGGGAACAGGTTCGCCACGATGCGGATTCCGGCGGGCATGGCATAGCGGGGGAACATGGAGCCCCCGAGCACCATTCCCACCAACAGGATGGATATCACCAACTGCTGGGATTGCCTCTGGTTCTGGGAGACGGTCGAGACCACAAGCCCCAGGGCCGTTCCGGAGAAGACATACAGGAAGGCCAGGCCGCAGAAGAGCAAGAAGTTGCCCTGGAAGGGCACGCGAAACCAGAATACGCCCGCCGCCATGATGCTCAGCATGTTGAACATGGCTATGAGGATGTTAGGAGCGATCTTGCCCAACATCAACTCCGTCGGTCGGATGGGCGTCACCAGGATCTGCTCGATGGTACCGGTCTCACGTTCGCGCACCACCGCGGCCGTCGTCAGGATGATGCTCTGGGTTTGCAGGAGCATGGCGGCCAGGCCAGGGATGAGAAACCAGAGATCGTCCATGTTAGGATTGTAGAGCACGCGCACGCGCGCGTCCAGGGGAAGCAGACTTTGCCCCTTCGCCACCAATCCCGAGCGCTCCATTCTGGTCATCAGCACCTCGGTGGCGTGCGCCTGGGCAATGGAACTGGCCGCGTTGTAGGCTGATTGAGAGGTGAAGAGATCGGATCCGTCCACCAGGAAGAGCACCTGCGCATCGCCACGCTCCACGCTGGCAGAGAAGTCAGGCGGGATCACTATCCCGGCTTGAACCCTTCCCGCATCAATGGCTTGCATCACCTCGGCCTGGCTAGCAGCGTACTCTGTGATATCGAAATAGGAAGAGGCAGCCATGGCGTTGACGTACGCGAGACTGGCGGAGTCGTGGCTTTGATCGGACACGATGGTGGGAACGTGATCGACGCTCATGCTGATGGCATAGCCGAAGAGCAGCAACTGTATGATAGGCATGGCGAGCAGCATTGCCAGCGTGCTCCTATCTCGGAACGTCTGGATGAACTCCTTCTGCATTACCGCCCAGATACGTTGTCGCATAGCGCTACCTCGCAGGCTCTTCCGTTCCCGGGGCAAGGATACCATCCAGAAGCATACCCACTATCGTCTCCGCCAGGACATGTCGCTCCTCCGCCGAGGGGAGGGGCGCGACTCCCAGAAAGGTAGGCAGTATTAGTGCCCCGAACATACCCAACAGCAGCCGCGCGCCCAGATCGGGGTCCATGGGACGGAAGATCCCGGCTGCGGTATGCCTGGCAATGTACTCTGCTAGTTGCTGATGGATCAGTCCAACCCGCTCGATAACTTTTCCCGTCAGGATGGCATCATCTATCCAGGCTTCACTCAACAATGCCTTGATGAAGGGGAGCCGTGCTTCCGAGAGATCGAGAGCCTTCTCCATCACGGCAACCATTGCAGCGCGGTCCCCTAGCTCCGTCTCATCCAGCAACGCGAAGAGGGCGGGCCATTCTGCCTCGTCGGCAATGGCCAGCAGCATCTCGCGTTTGCCGTCGAAGTAGTTGTAGAGGGTGCCTTCGGCCACACCGGCTCTGGCGGCGATCTCTCTGATGGTCGCGCCC
>JAKLPW010000068.1 GCA_022013675.1 Anaerolineae bacterium
AACTGCCCATCTCGATTGTCTACAAAGGCATCTCATTTGATGAGGCCTTTCGCGCGGATTTGGTGGTAGCGGACAAGGTCATCCTCGAACTGAAGTCGGTTACACAGATTAGTAGAGCGCACCGTAAACAGATTCAGACCTATCTGCGTCTCACCGGCTTGAAACTCGGATACCTCTTCAACTTCGGGGCTGCGCTGATGAAGGAAGGGATTGTCAGAGCCGTTAATGGCCTCGAAGAGTAGGGGAAGAGCAAAATCGCGCGGAGACGCTGGGACGCGGGGAAAAGAGAAGAAGGGAAAAGTCGCGCGGAGACGGTGAGACGCGGAGGAAAGAGAAGAAAAGACAACTCTCTGCGCCCCTGCGCCTCTGCGCGAGGTAGGAGAAGAGCAAAATCGCGCGGAGACGGTGAGACGCGGGGGAAAGAGAAGAAAAAAACTCTGCGCCTCTGCGCGAGAATGAGTGGCAATCAATCCGCACTAAGATGAAGGACATCTAACATGGCGTTGCATAAGGACTTTCCCGATTCGCCCCACGCTATCCTCGATCCCGAAATCCGTTGGTTCCCCGCGGACGAGCACTTGCGCGCAACTAGCTTCGAGAGGCTCCTGCCGCCCATGGTGCCGAAACTGCGCCGAGCGGTGAAAAAGTGGCGAGATCAGGGCTACGCAGGAGCCACGGAGACCAGCCGCAGCCTGCTCAACTGGTGGTTCAACAGGCGGCACTTGCTGCCTCAGGCTTATCTTTCCGCATCCTCCGGGAGAGGGGCTGGGGGTGAGGGCCTGGCCGAGTTCCAGTATTACTTTGCCCAGCGCGAGGCGCTGGAAACCATCATTTATCTTTACGACGTGGTGGGCGTGCAGGACAAGTACGACCTGATGCGCTTCGACAGCTCCGGCGCGGTCTCCACAGGCATGTTTGACGAAACCTGGCGACGCTTCGCGGTGAAGATGGCCACCGGCTCCGGCAAGACGAAGGTTCTGAGCCTGGTGCTGGCCTGGAGCTTCTTTCACAAGCTGTATGAGCCGGAGTCAGAGCTAGCGCGCAACTTCCTGGTCATCGCCCCCAACATCATCGTGCTGGACCGCATCTACAAGGACTTCCAGGGATTGCGTATCTTCTTCGAGGACCCGGTCTTGCCCGACAACGGCGTGGACGGGCGCAACTGGCGCACCGATTTCCAACTGACCCTGCACCGGCAGGACGAGGTGCGCATCACCCGTCCCACCGGCAACATCTTCCTGACCAACATCCACCGCGTCTATGCCAGCGACGATGTTCCCCCGTCACCCGATGATGATGACCTGCGGGACTATTTCCTGGGCAAACGGCCCACCGGTGCGACCACCGACTCTAAGGTAGACTTGGGCATGATCGTGCGCGACATCGACGAACTGATGGTGCTCAACGACGAGGCTCACCACATCCACGACCCGCGCATGGCCTGGTTCAAGTCCATCGAAGACATACACAATCGTCTGTTACAGAAAGGGGCGGCCCTTTCCCTGCAAGTGGACGTGACCGCCACGCCCAAGCACAACAACGGCGCTATCTTCGTCCAAACCGTGGCCGATTACCCTCTGGTGGAGGCCATCTCGCAGAACGTGGTCAAGCACCCGGTGCTGCCCGATGCCGCCAGCCGCGCCAAACTGGTGGAGCGTCAAAGCGCCAAGTACACCGAGAAATACGCCGACTACATTCACCTGGGCGTGATCGAGTGGCGCAAAGCCTATGCCGAGCACGAGAAGCTGGGCAAGAAGGCCATCCTCTTCGTGATGACTGACGACACCCTCAACTGCGACGACGTGGCCGCGTATCTGGAAGACACCTATGCCGAGCTAAGAGACGCGGTGTTGGTCATTCACACCAAGAGAAACGGCGAGATCACAGAAGCACGGTCCGGCAAGAAGAAGGAGGAATTGGAAATGCTGCGCCGACAGGCCAACGAGATTGACAGCCTGGACAGCCCCTACAAGGCCATCATCTCCGTGATGGTGCTCAAAGAGGGCTGGGACGTGCGCAACGTCACCACCATCGTGGGCCTGCGCCCCTATGCTGCCAAGAGCAACATCTTGCCCGAACAGACCCTGGGGCGGGGACTGCGCAAGATGTATCCCGGCAGCGTGGAAGAATACGTCAGCGTGGTCGGCACCGATGCCTTCATGGACTTCGTGGAATCCATCCAGGCTGAGGGCGTGGTGCTGGAGCGCAAGCCCATGGGCGAAGGCACAGGGCCCAAGACCCCGCTGGTGGTGGAGATCGACACGGATAACGAAAAGAAGGACATCGAGGCGCTGGATATCGAAATCCCGGTGCTGAGCCCGCGCATCTACCGAGAATACAAGAACCTGGGCGACCTGGATGTGTCCGCGCTGGGGCACAAGGCCGTGGCGTACCGGCAGTTCAGCGAGGAAGAGCAGCGAGAGATCGTCTTCAAGGACATCACCACCGGTGAGGTGACGCACACCACCATCCTCGACACCGCGGGTGTCGCCGACTATCGCAGCGTGATCGGCTATTTCGCGCAGACCATCATGAGAGACTTGCGGCTGGTCAGCGGCTATGATGTGCTGTACGGTAAGGTCAAGGCGTTTGTGCGCGATGATCTCTTCGACCGGCAGGTGGACTTGGAAAGCCCCAACACCCTGCGCAACCTGTCGGAACTGGCCGCCACCAAGACTCTGATCGAGACCTTCAAGAAGGCGATCAACGCCCTCACCGTGCAGGACAAAGGCGACGCTGAGATCCGCGATACCATCAAGCTGCGGCACACGCGTCCCTTCGTGGTCAAGGATCAAGGCTATCTCGTCCCGAAGAAGAGCGTCTTCAATCGCATCATCGGGGATGGCCATTTTGAGCTTCTCTTTGCCAGCTTCCTGGAAGAGTGCGACGATGTGGTTTCCTACGCCAAGAATTATCTGGCGGTGCATTTCAAGCTGGACTACGTGAACGCGGACGGCGATATCTCCAACTACTACCCGGATTTCTTGGTGAAGCTGTCCAATAAGCGCATTGTCATTGTCGAGACCAAGGGTCAGGAAGACCTGGACGTGCCGCTCAAGATGGTGCGGCTGCGGCAATGGTGCGAGGACATCAATCGCGTGCAAGCAGATGTGGCGTATGACTTCGTTTACGTGGACGAAGAGAGCTTTGAGAAATACAAGCCCCCCTCGTTCAGGCAGTTGTTTGATGGCTTCAGGGAGTACAAGGAGGAGAAGTAGGTGAGGCTGTCCTTCTTTGTCAAGACCACAAATCGGCTAGCATAGGTGAAGCTTCTCTTTAGAGGTTTTTTCAGCATCCTCCCAGTAAGTTGGAGACTCTAACTAGGCCTTTACGGCTGATCCAGCGGACTGCGAACGGCCAACCCTCCGCGATTGAGGACGTGAGACTAAATCATTGTCGTCTTCACGTCCTTGTGGCCGAGGAGTTCCCGGACGGCGCGAATATCGTAGTGAGCTTCCAAAGAGTGGCTGGCAGTGGGGGCAGCGGCATTTTCGTTGACCGCCCATTGGGCCAGGAGCGCTTCGACCTCAGCAGCGCCGTCTCATCCGGCTACCGGACGTTGTGGAAGAAGATGTAGCGTTTGATCCAGTTGACGCAGGACTGCTTCCTTCGGCAAGCGCAGGAGACGCCGTGCCGATGGAATGGTGTTTGATATCAAACACC
>JAKLPW010000069.1 GCA_022013675.1 Anaerolineae bacterium
AGGCGGCAACACTCGCTTGAAGATATGATAGTGCTCCAAGGCTTTTCCTGCTCCCAATGCCACGCAAGCTATGGGATTCTCTGCCACGTGGCAAGGCACACCGGTATGCCGGGTAAGGTAACGATCTATGTTCCTAAGCAGCGCTCCACCGCCGGTCATGACCATCCCCCGATCAATGATGTCCGAAGACAATTCTGGCGGGGTCTTCTCCAACACGGTCCGAACAGTAGCGGCAATGGCCGCGAGAGGTTCCGCGATGGCCTCCGTAACCTCACTAGATGTAATAGTGATGGTCTTAGGTAATCCCTGAACCTGGTCGCGCCCCCGAACTTCTCTACTCAATTCCTCGTCGAGGGTGTCAGCGCTGCCAATAGCGAGCTTGATCTCTTCAGCAGTCTGATCACCGATGATCAGATTATACTTGCGTCGGATGTATGACGCGATGGATTCGTCTATGCGATTCCCTCCAACGCGAACTGAATGGGAAACAACGATGCCATTCATAGCAATAACAGCAGCCTCGCTGGCGCCACCGCCACTGTCCACAACCATGTTACCAGTGGGGGTACCGACGGGCATACCAGCGCCCAAAGCCGCTGCCAACGGGCCAGGAATCAGATACGCGTTCCGCGCCCCAGCTTGGATGGTAGCATCATGTACGGCCCGGCTCTCGACGGTGGTAACACCCACCGGTACGCTTACCATTACATCGGGCTTCATCAAGCGGACCCTCCCGCAGACCCGTGCGATGTAATAGCGCAGCATAGCTTCGGTGACAACGTAGTCCGCGATGACCCCCTCGCGCATTGGGCGCGCTACTTCAATGGTCTCGGGAGTACGCCCCAGCATCTCCTTGGCTTCAGTGCCCACAGCTAATACCCTGTTGTCGTTGCTGCTAATAGCGACAACTGCGGGCTCCATGAGTACGATACCCTTACCTCGCACATGGACGAGTACATTGACGGTTCCCAGATCAACCCCGATTCGCTTTCGAAACATTCGCCCTCCAGGCACTAGTCGTGGTGCCGTCTAGCTAGGTGGCTGAAGACAGGCCTCCTTGAACTTAGGAGACTACCGAACAAGCCAAAGGAGACAATGCCTGCTCCGAATCCGACTCCAGGGCCAGCCGGCGGATATCTGCTCCCAAAGCTCGCAATTTAACATCTACTTTCTCATAACCTCGATCAATGAACTGCGCCTGCTCGATGGTACTCTGGCCCTCGGCCACCAGTCCGGCCAGCATCACTGCCGCCCCCGAACGTATATCGAGGGCGCGAACAGAAGCCCCATGGAGCCTGCTGGGCCCCTGAACGCTGGCTGTGCGCCCCTCAACACTGATATGGGCACCCATCTTTTCAAGCTCCTCCACGTACCTGAGCCTCCCGTCGTACATGGTCTCATGGATAGGACTCTCACCATCAGCCTGGGTCATCAGGACCGCGAAGGGGGCCTGCAGATCAGTCGGGAATCCCGGATAGGGGTAGGTTCGCACGTCCACCGGCAGGATGCGCGGCCCCGCCGCAACGGTGTACCGATCCTTTCGGGCGGTAACGGCTACCCCAGCCTCTCCCAATTTGCTGGTAAGCGCCCCCAGACACTGAGAGACCGCCCCCCCGAAGCTCACACACCCCCCGGTGACGGCAGCAGCGATGGCAAAAGTGCCTGCCTCCAGTCGGTCAGGCATGACACGATAAGCTATACCATGTAAGCGCTTGACCCCATCTACCCGGATGATGCCTGTGCCTGCACCGTAGATGCGAGCTCCCATGGCACTCAGGCAATTTGCCAGATCCACAACCTCCGGCTCAACGGAAGCGTTCTCGATAACGGTAGTCCCACGGGCCAAACAAGCCGCCATCAGCAGATTCTCGGTACCTGTGTGACTGGGATAGTCGAGGGAGATCCTCTGACCCTCTAACCTCTCGCTGCGCATGCAGTAGACGTCATCATCGGTTTCGCACAAGGCCCCCATCATCTGAAACCCCTTGAGATCCACACTCACGGGGCGAGTGCCGATAGCACATCCACCCGGGTGAGGAATAGACACTTCCCCAAAACGGGCCAAGATAGGTCCAGCAATGAGAAAACTCCCCCTGAGTCGAGTAGCCAGGCTCACAGGGACTTGGGAAGTTTTAATTCCGGTTGATTTCACTAGAACGAGATTGGGTTCGATGAAACGGGCCTTGACGCCCATCTCATTCAGAACGTCAACAAGAACTCGCACATCCTCGATGTCAGGGACGTTTTCCAACAGGCACTCATCGGACGTGAGCAATGTAGCCGCAATGATTGGCAGGGCCGCGTTCTTGGCCCCGCCGATGTCCACTTCTCCTCTGAGTGCCTTGCCGCCCTCAATTACGAACTGCATAGCCCCTCTCCGACGAGGGAGTCAAGCGCTATCTCCTCGTCTACGACGACGTGCTAACCTGCCTGCATCGATCATGATGCTCAGGTTTCCTAGGTGGTATGAGTATATAACGGGGCCTGGGAAATGTCAAGATATGCATTAGTGGATTCGCGGCGACAGACCCCTATTTCGACATAGCCTTCAGCGCCTCGTACGCCGAGCGGGGCTGGAACTCCGGCCAACCCGGATCGCTGATGGCCCACCAGTATTGCTCGTCATTCTCAGTCCATTCGTGTTTGGAGATGTATATCAAACTCATCAACCCAATCCAGGGCGACCAATACTCTTCGGCGTATTGGTAAGCACGCACGAAATAGTCAGCCTTCTGCTCTTCAGAAACTGCATGCCAGTTGTAGGGTGAATCGGGTCGCGGATCGCTGGTCCAACCAAACTCCAGCAGGGCGATCTGTTTCCCATTATCTCCGTATTTCATCATGATCGCCCTCAAGTCCTCCACACGACGGAAGCAGAAAAAGCGATGCCCTCCCAGGTCAGGGTTGGAAGCGACCTCATTGGGATCAGTTTCCGGTGCGACTTTATACCCTGCCCCATGCACGCCTAGTACGTCAAAGTAGCCCTCGCTGCTGCCTTGCATGGCCTGATAGAGGTTGTCCAGGTATATATCGTCAGGCATGGCGATCTCCGAATAGGTGCCCGTAGGCGACAAGCCCGCACTGATGACCATGGCGTCTGGGTCTGCCTCCTTGATTCGCCTGTAAGCAATCTGAAGAAGCCGCGCATAATCCCCAGGATTCGGGGGACGACCACCCCACTCACGGGCCAGGTTGGGCTCATTCCAGACCTCATAGGCGCGAATCCGCCCCTTGTAACGGCTGGCCACAGCATAGAGAAAGTCGCCCAGGTCCTCATAGTCATCCGGCGGCCCATTGGTGGGATAGCCACCTCCCACCCACTGGGGCTGGTGATCCACTCTCACGACCAGATCGAGTCCCACCTCGTTGCAGGTGTAGACGACCCAATCGGTGTGGCTCCAGTCGAAGACGCCTTTCTTGGGCTCGATGTCTCGCCACCCGAACCCCTGCTTCACCCAACCGAAGCCAGCACCATCAATGACCTGCAGATCGCGGCTGGCGACCTCAGGGTGCCACCAGAGGAAAGCCTGCATACCGTATTCCGGGGAAGCCATGCGCAGCCCCTTGGCAGGAGGCACAGGCGGCAGTTCGGGCCCCTCCGTCGGTTTCGGCAGCGCCGTCGGCTCCGGCGTGTTGGCAGGGACCTCCGTGGCCGGCGGTGCCTCCTCGGTCGGCAATGGAGTACCGGTCGGTTCAGGCTCCCTGGTAGCCGTAGGGAGGGAAGTAGGCGCTTCTGTTGGCTGCTCTTTGGTGACCTCGGGAACCGGCGTGAAGGTCGGCTTGGCCGTCTTGACGGGCCTCGGAGTGGCGGTTGGCGCCGCGGGCGACGCACAACCCATCACCACCGTGGCCGCCAGCACCAGTACCAGCCCTATATTTACAATGTAGTGCCATCTGGTTTTCGTCCATCGTGAGTGCATGATCTGACAGTGCTCCTTTCAGTATCTAGATGCCGGGCACATCCTACCCGAACGCCAAGCACCGCAAGAGAACCGAGCAAAGTGCCCGACACCTGAATCTCGACAAATGGAAGATGCTGTCGCGACGAGAATGGTTCCTGTCAATTCCAAGTACAGAAAGGACGTAGAGCATCTAGATATGGATGGATGCTCTACGTCACATTGGTATCAACTAACGATTCTATTTCGGCATATGTGCCAGGGCAGCAAAAGCCGGCCTTGGACTCCAGTTGTCTCGCACGATGCCAAAAGCGGCTTTCTCATTCTCCTTCCCGGACACCGGGGCGAAGTTCAGGTTCCAGAGAAACATCACCCCAACCCAACCCCAGCCCTTCCCCATCTCGTACGCACGAACGAGCCATTGCGCCTGCTCCGCCTCGGTGTTATCGGCGGCGTACCCGTAGCCCTCGGCGGGAGGAACGCCCAGCCCCTCCACCGTGGCCCAGCCGAATTCAGTGACCCAGATGCGCTTGTGCCCATCGCCATACTTGACCATGATGTTGCGGTAGCTCTCCATGGTGCCACGGAAGAACCAGCTAGGATGAGGGGGGGGATTGAAGGTTTTGCTTGGGTCCGAATAGCTTCGCCAGTCAGCGTCGGGCGGGTTGTTGTAGCCACTGGGATGCGCGCCGACGGCATCGCAGTACCTGGCCAGGCCGGCTTGATACATCTGCTCCAGATAGACGCGGTCGTCAATAGCGGTGTCGCCGTCGTTATAGCCAGTAGGCGTCAGCGCCCCAGAGATGACGATGGCCCCCGGGTCCACGGACTTGATGGCCCCATACGCCACTTTGAGCAACTCCACGTACTTCCCAGCGTTGAGCTTGCCCCCGCGGCCTCCCCACTCGTAGTACAGGTTCTGCTCATTCCATATCTCGTAGGCCTTGACCCGCCCTTTGTAGCGAGCAGCCATGGCCTTGAGAAACTCCCCGTAGGTGTTGGGATCGGCCGGCGGCCCTTCATCCGTGTCTCCCGGCGGTCTAGCCCAATGGGGAGCCTTCACCACGCTGAACATCACGTTGATGCCGTTGTTGGTACAAGCATCCACGATGCGATCCAAAGTCCCCCAGTCGTACTGGCCCGGCCCGGGATTATAGCGGAACCACTCCACCTGCTGTTTGATCCAGCCAAAGCCGAGTTGGTGCACGTGACTGACGATCCGGCCGTGATCTCCATCGGTAACCATGTCGGGCTGAATGCCATATCCAAAACCCGTGCCTGGCATCGCGCTCTGAGCAACAACTACGGGTTTGGGTTTAGGCGTCGCCGTTGGAACCAGAGTCGGCGTAGGAGTTGCAGTCGGCGTCGAGGTCGGCGTGGGACTAGGCGTCGCCGTCGGGACCTCCACATCCACCGAACCACCCTGCACTCTGGTAGTCTCGCCACCATCATCCGAAATGGAAAGTGAGATGATATAGTTGCCCGGGTTATTGGGCGCCGTCCACACCAGGCTGGTGCCTTCTGCGGCATCTAGCGGGACTATCTGGCTACCGACCGGATCACCCTCGTCCGTCGAGATGGTCCAGACAAGGCTCAGGTCGCTCTGCGCCACGGAAGAAGTCTGATTACGGAAGTCACGCACGGCATCCCAGATGCGAGGATCGCTGTCTGGACAACTGACATCTGCAAGTACCACTCCCCCCAGACGGAACTGATCAATCCAGAGAAGCCGATAGGCCACGCTGGCAGCATTTGTAAGGTAGATCTTCTGCTCCCGCCCCTCAGCATCCTGACGGACGTACCAATAGGTAGCAGTCTCTGCGTCGTAGTTGAGCCCGCCCGCATCCTTGAGCTTGGGAAGCTCAAGAGTCAGTGACTCACCTGGGATCAGCATCTGGCTCCCTTCAGCAATGGCTACTTCGCCCAGTTCCGCGAGCACATCGCCGTAGGTGCAGGCGATAGTCTCGCCTTCCTGTTCCTGATAACTCATAGCAGAGATCGCTAAGTGCAGCTTATCGCGATGAACCTCGCCCACAGCCCAACCAAGGAGATCCTCCATGTCCCCACCGGATGCACAAGCCTCGATGGTCGTGGCAATCGGGAGCACAACGAAGTCAGCAGTCTTACCGATAGCGCCCCAGTCGTAAGCGCCACTGTTGTAGCCATACTCTGAAATCATGGTGGGCAGTTCCACCATAACGCTCAGAAGCTTTCCCTCGCTATGGAGGGCATCCGCCAGGCCTGCAATGAAATCACTGAACTCGTGGCGCAGGTCTGGATCAACTCCCCGATAGTCCATCTGTACGCCTGGGTAGCCGCCTCGCTTCACCACATCCACGATCTCTGAGATGTGCCCAGTCGTCAACTCGGCGTTGATGATGATATTGTCTACAAAGTCAGAGCGAACGACGCCGTCTATGATATTGCTTATCCTGGGGTAGACATCCAGTTCGCCATAGCTCATAGCTGTATCAGCCCCGTTCAGATCACCGCTGATAGTTCCGTCTCCCTGCACGTATAGACCTTGCAGCAGCACTGAAGTGAACAGCCCCTGGGGCAATTCCGGAAACGCGCCCTCCGCAGGTATCTCCGCAGTTATGAAAGGCTCAAGGGCAGGACTCTCCACAACCGCCAGCATGGCTGGGATAGTTCCTAGCTCGGCCTTGATGCGCCCCGAAGTCGCATGGACATGAGAGGGCACCCACTGCCAGGTGTTGCCATCCCAGGCATACAGGTCCAAGGCAGTCACGATCTCGGCATCTTCGGGGAGAGGGACCGAGAAGACGGACTCGCTGGGTATGTCCCCGTGAGTGTCGAACTCATAGATCCTATCCCTGAGGATGACATCAGGCGGAAGCGCGTCTACAGCCGCCGACAGATGCTTCTCACCATTGCCCGCCAGAAGCGTAGCCACAGACAGGGAGCTGATCTGAGCGCGCATGCTCTCCCCCAGCGCGCCGGCGGGAATCGAGAGCCGCGCACCGTTCAACTCATTCAGGATCCCTCCCTCCTCGGAAATCTGAGGGTAGTCCAGATGAAACAAGCGATTGCCGATGGAAACAGGCGGCAGCCACAGACTGTACAACAAGAGAGCCGGAACGAGGACGAAGTCCACGATCCGCTCCATCCATTTGCTCTTGATCACCTCAACAACATTTGGTGGAAGAGTCATATTCAAGGAACTCATACAGTGCCCTCCACTCCTTTCCAATAAACGACAATGAGGGGCTCGGACATTCACCGTTGAGGCGTCGTCCTGCCCCTATTCCCAAGCTATTCAAACGCAGGAGGAAAGTACTGTAATGCGTTTTCCCTCTCCCCGTGCATACAAAGCGCCTCCTCCCCCGAAGGCTTACAGTTGCCATTCAGGATCCCCTTTGATGGGAATCCCAAAGAACGCCTCCATTCTATCATAGGATGGACGTTTTGGCAAGTTTCACCGTGCGCGCGGAGTTGTACGCAAAGTCAGTAAGACAGCACGAGGCGTTAGTGCTACGAAGGATACCAAGGATGACAAGGATGACAAGAATGACAGCATTTTAACCCCGGCCAAGGATGACAACGGGAAACAATGGTGGGGATCCTCACACTCTCCCCCGTGCTAAAGGCGCGCACAGGGGAGGGGACAGGCGCCCACGCACGTCAGACCGCACCGCCGTGAACAGGCGGTGCTGGGATAGGAGATGATCCAGCGAACCAGGCGAATGAATATCACCGTCTGAAACTGAGAAGTCCCCGCAGGGACTGGCTTGTCTAATAGCGGGCAGCGGGTAAGGATGTATCTTCTCAACAAAACGGGGCAATCACTTGGATTCTATTCGTAGTACTACTTCGTTTTCACCTAGTCGTCCCAAACTTGACGTGCGCTGATCTCCCTCCTATACTCCCCCTGAGTTCAACGAAGGAGAACGTCTGATGATAGTATCTCTGGGCGACGTCCTGGTAGATATTGTGAGTCTCATTGATGGCCCCATCTCTTACGGAACGGACACCTTCGTGCGCATCTCCATCACGCCGGGAGGGTCGGCAGCCAACTTCGCCACCTGGGCCAGCCGCCTGGGAGCCGAGGCAGCGTTCATCGGGAAAGTGGGCGACGACGTCTTTGGGCGTTACCTGCGGGAGGATCTGCTCGCCGAGGGCGTAGCTGCATCCTTGGCGACGGGAGCCGAGGCTACCGGAATCAACCAGTCCCTGGTGGACCACCTGGGAGAACGCACCATGCTCGCGGATCGGGGCGCTAGTGCGACCCTGGACGTCGCTGATCTGGATGGGGAGATGCTAGACAAGGCCAACTTGCTGCATCTGACGGCCTATTCCTTCGTCACTGAGCCATGTCACAGAGCGGCCCATGCGGCCATGAAAAGGGTAGCAGGACACGGAGCGACACTCTCGATGGACGCATCCTCCTACAAAGTACTGCGCGATCTGGGAGCAAGGTCCTTCCAAGAATTGACCCGGGGAGTCCACATCCTTTTCGCCAATCTGGAAGAGGGGAGAGAGCTCACCGGCGAACCCGAGCCAGAGGGGGTTCTCCGGACGCTGGCGGAGATATACGAGGTCGTAGCGCTCAAACTGGGAGCCCAGGGAGGTATGGCCGCTACTCACGGGGAAAAGGCAACCTGCCCGGCCCCAAAAGTAGAGGCGCTAGATACTACCGGAGCTGGCGATGCCTTTGCGGCGGCCTTCGTGGTGAAATGGCTGGCCACAGGGAACCTATCATCAGCGCTAGCCGCAGCCGTCGCCCTGGCCTCCGAGGTAGTCCAGACACCAGGGGCACGCCCTCAAGTCAACCTGCAAAGCAAAGGATAACAGATGAGAAACGTCAATCGAGTCATACTGATAGTTCTGGATAGCGTAGGGGTCGGCGCACTGCCCGACGCCGAGGCCTACGGAGACACGGGTAGCAACACGCTGGCGCATACGGCGGAAGCGATGGGAGGGCTTTCCCTGCCCAACATGGGCCGGCTGGGACTAGGGAACATCATCCCTGTCCAGGGAGTGCCACCGGCTGATGCCCCCGCAGGAGCATACGGCAAGCTGGCGGAGACCTCGGCGGGCAAGGATACCATCGTGGGCCATTGGGAGATCGCAGGCTTGTCCTCTCCCCGCCCCTTGCCCACCTATCCTCAGGGATTCCCCCCCGAGTTCATCGCCGAGTACGAGCGTCGCATCGGCAGAAAGACCCTGGGCAACTACCCGGCCTCCGGGACGGTCATCATCCAGGAATTGGGCGAAGAGCATATGCGTACCGGATATCCCATCGTCTACACTTCCGCCGACAGCGTCTTCCAGGTAGCGGTCCACGAGGACATCATTTCGGTGCAAGAACTCTACCGCATCTGCCAGATCGCCCGCGAGATGCTGGTGGGGGAGCATAACGTAGGCCGCGTCATCGCTCGTCCCTTCATTGGCGAGCCTGGGAGCTTCGCCCGTACCGATCGCCGTCGGGACTTCTCCGCCCAGCCGCCAGGGAAGACCCTGCTGGACAACGTGCTGGCTGCGGGCCTGGAAATGATGGCCGTCGGGAAGATCGAGGATATCTTCGCCGGCCAGGGCATCGGCAAGGCCGTCCACATTCACAACAACATGGACGGCGTAGACAAGACGATAGCGTACGTGCGAGAGGAGTTGCCGGGCCTGATCTTCACGAACCTGGTTGATTTCGACATGCTCTACGGCCATCGCAACAATCCCCAAGGCTACGGAGAGGCATTGGAAGCCGTGGATGCCCGTCTGCCTGAAATCGAGTCGCTCCTACGTCCAGACGATGTCCTGATGCTGACCGCCGATCACGGTTGCGACCCCACCACTCCCAGCACCGATCATTCCCGGGAGTACGTCCCCCTGCTGGTCTACGGGGACAGGATCAAGCCCGGCGTCGACCTGGGAATCCGAGACACATTCGCGGACATCGCGCAGACGATAGCCGAGATGCTGGGAGTAGCACCGACGAGCTACGGCACCAGCTTCATGGACGAGGTCCTGCTGTGAGCAACGCGCTCAAGGCAAAGGGTAGCAGGTCAAAGGGTAGCAGGTCAAAGGGTAGCAAGCCAGAGGGTAGCAGGCCAACCCCGTTGGCTGTCGCACCAGCAGGCCGCCCAACAAGGTTGGACTTCTACCCCGGGAAATGGGACTCCCGTTTGCCTCCCAGAAGCAATCGTGGTATAATTTGCACAATATTAGCAATTAGTACAAATTGCAGACAACAAATACAGGATATCTAATCTGGAGAAGCAAATGCCCATCAAGTCCATCTCATCCTCTGTGTTGCGATCCCAAATCAAGCAAGTGCTCAACGAGGTGGGGTACGGGCAAGCCCAGTACATCGTGAAGAAGTTCGGCGAGCCCACCGCTGCCATCGTCAGCCTGGAGGACTTTCGCCTCCTTCAGTCCATCAGAAAGCAGCAGGCTACCTCCTCGCTGCGAGAGATCATCGCTGGCATCCGAACTCAGAGCGGTCAAGTGGATGCCGATGATCTGGACGACCTGATCGAAGATGCACGGGCTGAATTCTACCAACTACAGAGCCGCCAGCCTCATGCCCGTTAGCGCCGTCCTGGATACCAACGTCCTGGTCAGCGGCTTGGTGGCCGGGCAAGGTACTCCCCGCCAGATACTGGATGCCTGGGTTGAGGGCCGTTTCACGCTGGTGACATCCCTTTACCTGGTGGAGGAGTTGATGCACGTGCTCTCCTATCCGCGCATAGCCAAGCGTCTCCGTATTAGTGACGAGGAGGTGGAAGCTCTACTGGCTGCGTTGCTCTCCCAGGCAGTGGTTGTCCCAGGACATCTCTGCCTGCCTGGGGTGACCCGCGACCCCAAAGATGACGCCGTCGTGGCCTGTGCCAAGGAAGGACAAGCAAACTGTATCGTCAGCGGTGACCAAGACCTACTGGTACTGGAAGAGTACGAGGGCATCCAGGTCGTTACGCCGCGTCAGTTCATGCAAAGCATAGCCAAATCCGGCAATCCCGAGAAGTAGAAGAGGTGCGCCGGGCGGCGACAATCGGACGAACCGAACCCAGGAACCAGCACCCTGGCACCCGGCAAAGCAGCAATCGCCTCGGCCACCGCACACTCCAGGTGGCGAGGCGATTCGACGTACCAGACGTCGATGACATCAGCTCGGCGCGTGAGATAATCTATGTGCCAGTGAAGTCTCTTCTCAGTACGGCGATGCCGCGCAACGCGCGCCGCCAGCCCTCCGCTCCCCTGCGCGCTTCCCACGTACAGATAGTGTCCAGCAGGGAAAGAGAACTCTCCCAGCTTCCCTACCCTGATGTGCGTCTCCTCCACCAGACGAAGCACCAGCACGTACGTGCCGCGCGCCTTGCCAATCTCGGCGGAGACCGACGACTTAAGATCGACTGCTGAGAAACCGCACACAGCCACCACCCTACGAAACGGGCTTAAACCGCGCCGTGAAGTGGCGCAGGAAAGGAGCCTCGTAGACGATTTCCATCCCCTGAATCCGATCACGCCGCTGGTATAACTCGATGATCGTCTCGGCCACATAGTCCAGATGTGTCTGAGTATAGACCCGCCGCGGAATGGCCAGTCGCACTAACTCCAGATCCGGATAGACCATCCGGCCCGTCTCCGAATCCCGATGGGCAAACATCACGCTGCCCATTTCGACGCCCCGGACACCGCCCTCCAGATAGAGCTGCGCCGCCAGCGCCTGGGCGGGGAACTGGCTCTGGAGGACGTGCGGCAGGAATCGCCGGACATCCAGATAGACCGCGTGCCCTCCCGGGGGTTCCACGACGGGCACCTGGGCCTCCAGCAGCCGGCCCACCAAGTATTCGATCTGCCCCACGCGATAGGCCAGGTAGGACTCGTCCAGGGCTTCGCGGAGCCCCCGGGCGATGGCCTCCAGGTCGCGCCCGGCCAGACCACCATAAGTGGGGAATCCCTCCCAAAGGATGAGTTGATTGCAAGCACTTTGGTACAGTTCCTCGTCGTTCATGGCCAGGAAACCTCCGATGTTCACCAGGCCGTCCTTCTTGGCACTCATGGTGCAGCCATCGGCATAAGAGAACATCTCGTTGGCGATCTCAAGAATGGTTTTGTCAGCATACCCAGGCTCGCGTTGCTTGATGAAGTGGGCGTTCTCGGCGAAGCGGCAGGCATCTATGAAGAAGGGAATGTCGTACCCTGCCAGCACGTCCTTCAGGCCCCGGATGTTCTCCATCGAGACCGGTTGCCCTCCCCCGCTGTTGTTAGTAACGGTGATCATGCCCAGGGGGATGTTCTCGGCCCCCACCTCCTCGATGAAGCTGGTCAGCTTGTCCAGATCGAGATTGCCCTTGAATGGATGGCGGCTGGTGGGATCGAGCCCCTCGTCGATGACCAGGTTCACAGGACGGCCGCCGACGGCCTCGATGTTGGCCTGGGTGGTGTCAAAGTGCATGTTGTTGGTCACGTACTGACCGGCACGAAGAGCAATAGAGAAGAGGATCTTCTCCGCCGCCCGCCCTTGATGGGTGGGCACGAAGTAGTTGAACCCGAAGATGTCCCTGATAGTCTCGTCCAGGTGGAAGAAGTTGCGACACCCGGCGTAGGCCTCGTCGCCCTCCATGATGCCGGCCCACTGCCGGTCGCTCATGGCCGACGTGCCGCTGTCGGTCAGCAGGTCAATGTAGATGTGCTCGCTCCTGATCAGAAAGGGGTTGTAGCCCACTTCCACCAGCAGTTTCTCCCGCTCCGGGCGAGGGACTAGCTTGATGGGCTCAACTACTTTGATGCGGAAGGGTTCGGGGATCATCTTAGGCATCGTTGCCTCCTGTTATGTGATTGTTGCTACTGTTAATCCTGGTGATTAGCCAGATCTCACCGTAGGCGCTTTAGCACTATGAAAATGCAACAAAGTGCACACTACGAACCTAGATTCTATTCTGCTGGATCTATTGCCACCAAATATTGTGATGATACGCTTTTGCACCACGAAAATGCACTAAAGTGCACACTACGAACCTAGATTCTATTCTGCTGAATCTATTGCCACTAATTATTGTGATGATACGTAAGCAAGGATACTGTCTGCCGGGGGTAGCTCACGAT
>JAKLPW010000070.1 GCA_022013675.1 Anaerolineae bacterium
ATCGCGGTAGCCAGCGAAGAGTACCCCTACACTGTCTTTCTTGGGCCGCTGCCAGCCAAACAGTTCCTGCTCACTCGGAGCCCTGGCCCCAATTTCACCAATGTCGGCAACACTTACTATGCCATCTTTCAATGCGAAGCTCTTGCGCCTGGCCCGCCGATAGGCTTCGTCGTGCTTGTCTACCAGGCAGAAGACAACATGGTTGGGCTTGATGTGCTTCCAGATCAACCGATAGTTATCATCCACTCTGGACGAGTGGACCCCATTCTCTGCCTGGCGTACCTGCTCCGGGTGTAGCTGTTGCGACCAGGGGTCCTGCATCATCTGTCCCAGAACCCGCCTCGCCTTTTTGTTCGTCGCTATCGGAAGGTTGAACAAGTCATTCCAGAATTCTTGGGTCATGCTTAACGCATAGTGCACCACAATAACCTCCTCAGACTTGGTTGACTTGTAGATGAGCAGCTTCAGGCTGCCACTGGTCAGCCTACCCCCCAGTTCCTCTGGCTTCCGTACCTAATCTACCCTCAACCTCAGGCCCTCCGCTACGCTCAGGGCTGGCAGAGGTAGGGGGAGGAACTTTGCCCCCCACCTAACCTCCCCCCGCCGGAAAAGCACCGGCAGGGGGAGGGATCAGAGTCCCCTCCCCTGTGCGAGCCTTTCGCATAGGGTTGAGGTGAGGCTCTGCAGCCTGTGCGTGATATCTTGGATTGGACACGGATTCACGGTAGAGTAGAGGAATAGGGGACAATGTTTAGGCTTCGGCATACCTCAGTTACAGGGTTTCCCCGTTGTGGCTTAGTATCCGCATGCCTTGCATCGCGCCCTATTCCCCCCTCATCGAACCGGACGTGCGGTTTTCCCGCATCCGGCTCTCCCGGAAACTCTCGCCTCGGGCACACGCAGAAAACTGACCAGTTACACCGCCCACACTTTCTGCTTCGCCTTTCGGCCCAGCTCCTGTCTCAGTCGAGAGAGTTCCCTGGCGTCCCCAGTTCTTCCGAAGCGGCTCTCCCTCCTTATCGACAGAAACATGTTCCCGGTCAGGCCCCTTCTCTCCACGGGCATTACCCCGCTTCCTCACTACTATGAGCCTGTCCGACTCCCGTTCGGGACCACCCCCGAGGTTATGTCTTCCCTCGATGTGTTGCGGCTCCCACCGCATCCCGACGGGCCTCCCAGGTTCCTCGACCAATCTTTCGGTACGCGCCACCCCCAATCACCCCGGAGAGCCCGACGACTGCTCGCTCCCGTTCCTTCATCGTCGGCTCTAGGCTTCACCACATCCGGCAGGTTGGCCACTCTCACTTTGTGTAACGAGGCCGAATCGGGTTCACTTTCGTTGCGGCTCGCACCTTCGCCTACTCAAGGCTTCGCCATGCCGGATCACTCCGACCCGCGCTCGAGCGGCTACATGTCAAACGGGAAATTACATGGTGGACACCTCACAGTCCACAAGATTGGCCAGGCTTATCCTGGCGCACCGGATTTGCACGGATTATTGTGTTCTTTTCCGTGTTCGTCCGTGTCAATCCGTGTCCCATACCACTCCGTCTCGATCTGATCAGTGATCCCCGTGCGCATTGACAGAACTCGCGATCTCTGATATGTTATAGTTGCCAGTGGACGAAATTCGGCTTCATGCAGTGTGATCGCTCAGCCGCGGTTGGACGATCCTATATCCCTGGCTTTCTTGTTGCTTCCAGGGCTGACCGCGTTGGTAGGAGTGAACGGACGCAGCCCTTTGTGTAAAGGTGGACACCGCGAGGGCATGGGACACGGATAGTCTGATTGGCAGGACAATTCGCGGCTTCCACCACCCGACCGCACGCTCTCAGCTACGAGGTCTTGTCTTCCCCTTCCAGTTCATCCAGGACTTCGCGCACGAGTTCCCTGTATCCGTCCCTGATTCTGTACCTGTCTTTCTCCCAAGGGTTGTTGGGATACTCGTAACCTATCACTTGCCTCAGGAAGTCGTTTTTCTTCATCCCCACTTGCACCGAGATAAGGGAAAGGAAGTAGCCAGCATCGCGAGCGCTCTCGGCTTCCTCGCGCGTGACGAAATCTTGCTTCAGGTCCTCTCGCGTCACCACCTTCCGTTCAAGGCAGACTGGGAGCAGCACTCTCCGGATCCTTCTCGCCGAGTACATATCCAAGGACAGGTAGTCACGCAAAAGTCTCTTCAGCTCGGGTTCATCGTGCGTGCCGGGCTCATCCGACATTGCAATCCGGAACTTCTTCCTGCTAATCCTCTCTTGCTCGATCTCCTCGGAGATGATCGATGTCTTGGTGAGCAGTTCGTCCCCGCTCCTGGTCCTGATGTACTTGAGGACGACTGCGTTAATACTCGCGCTGTATGTGTCGGAGAGCCAATTGATCATCCGCTCCAACGAGGACTCAATCGCGAAGCCAACCAGCACAATCCTCTGAGTCTCGTTGACATTTATGCTCTCTAGATCTATGTCGCTGAATCGCTCATTCAATAGCTCCTCCAAGCTCTTGCCGGCGTACTTGGTGCAGGTTTCGCTGAGCCTCTCGACGCTCCATTCAGCCACGTCTGAAGCGTAGTCTATTGCCTGGGCCAAAGCTTGCCTGGGCAGCATGTCGCGCTTCAACTCGATGATAACTGTGTTGCCCGCCCTATCCATTGCCAGCAGGTCCAAGGGGCCGGATTTGGTAGTCACCTGCCTGCCAATGATAGCGAGGTCTGGTCCTACAATGCCAGGATTTGAGGCAATCCATGATTCAAGATCGTACGCTTCCGTTTTACCTTCGTCAATCATGCTAGAGTCGATGGCTTGCAGCGTCCCATCGACTATCTGCCAGGTCTTGATCTCTGTTGCCACTCCGTTCACCTCCTCGCTATTCTCATCTTGCTTGGATTATGTTACCGTTATTCCCACATGGGTTGTTCTTCTCGTCTGTATCCCGATGGTACCTAGTGAGCTGACAGCCGATAGCTGGCCGCAGAAAGCTCTCTATGTCAGCATCCCTCACGCCTCCAGCACCAACCTCCTCGTCCGATAATCCCCGTACCTCCTCATCGCCTTCTCCGTCAGTCCGTACAGCTTGCTGTAGGCCATGCGTCATGAGGACCTGACCGAAGCTTCGCCTTCCTATGAGGGATAGCGCGTCCGCATTGTCCTTGAAGTAGCTCAAATTCATTGCTTGGAGCTGCAAAGCCAAGGAGATCTCAACATCGGTGCGTTCAACATCGGCGTGTTCATCAGTCCGAGAATCACTCATTGTCACCACTTCCTTAGAACTGTCCTTCATCCTCTTTCGTCGACGAGGCCAGCGCGTCCGAGAGGTTGTGCATACGCACTCGCTCGTCGAATTCTCCAGTGGGTATGACCTCAGCCTTGCGAATCTTCTCGAACACACTCCTTAGGTTGAAGCTGCCCGAGATTTGGTCGTTCGTTGAGGCGGCTACAATGATCCTGGTAACATGATCTGGCTGAAGATGCTGAGAGAAGGGAGCGATCAGGCGTAAGCCGATGAAGTTGGCACCCTCGAAGGATCCGGATGCTTCGTACAGCTCGACTGCCCGTTCCACGAATTCCTCGCGAGCCTCCTCCTGGTCGGCACGAATCAGATCGTATAAGTCACGACGGCCAACGCTGTCCAGCCTGGCTAGCGCTTCCTTTTTGAACGCAGGGACGTCCAGCGCAGCGAGCAGGTCAGGGACAAGACGCTCGTCTGGCATATCCCTGAAGTATGCCGAGATCTTTATACTTACGTCATCTTCCAGAAACTCCCAAACATCGGGAACCAGACGAAGTAAATCTGCCATCTTCCAAACTTCTTCGTCTTCAACGCTCCGCATTATCTTGCTCAGTTCCTGTGTCAGGACGCGTTGAGAGATGTCGTGGTGCATGTATCGCACTGCACCCACTGCGGCAGCGTGTCGCCGTTGCGTACTCTCGTCTACATCTTCCAGTAGAAACCTCTTCAATAAGCTGACGAGGAAGTTCCTGACAAGGGATTCACGGGGTCTTTTCAGTGGACCATTCTCAAAGTACCGTATTGCCAGATCGAGCTCTTCCGGGAAGTATTCCGATGTTACCTCCGTTTGAAGTCGCTCTAGAGCCGCCTTCCCTTGCACAGGAGGCCGACTCAGCAGATACTCCACCGCGTTTCGTAGGTGACTGCGAGCCAACTCCGCCGTCGGCTGATAGACTTGCTGTGGTGTGTTCATTGAAAGGTGTGCGCATCTGTTACGGTCTACTTGTAGTCTGACGAGATCAGCGTGTTCCAGAGAGGTGATGAGCTCAAACTGGTCCCTAGCCACGTCTAGCATATCGCGTTCGAATACCAGAGATGCCCTGACGTCACTTGCTTCACAGATCTTCTCGAAGTCCTCTATCTTCGTCCTGGCATTCTTGTCCCCGGTCAGATCCAGCTCTTGCAGCTTGTGAATGAAGTCATACACAACAGCTATCCAGGTGGCGACGATGCACTGGCGAAAAGCTCCCGCATGATAGCAGGCAACAGCTTCAGCAACATAGCTTCTCGCTTTCTCCTCTCTGCAGCACAGAACAAGTTCGTCCAAATCCGCAAGGCCGTGTCTGATGATCATGCGTCATCCCCTCCCAAATCCTCCAAAATCCCCTCAAACTGTTCCAACGCCGCCTGCAGATTCTCCACGATCTCCGCCGCCAGCACATCCGGGGCGGGCAGGTTCTCCATGTCCTCCAGGCTCTCGTCCTTGAGCCAGAAGATGTCCAGGCTCACCTTGTCGCGCTGCATCAGCTCGTCGTAGGTGAACGCCTTGAACTGCTCCGTCTCGGTTCGATCGTATCGATTCTCGGGATTGTAGCACTTGACGAAGTCCTGCAAGTCCTCGTACCCCAGCGGGTTCGTCTTGAGCGTGAAGTGCTGGTTGGTGCGCAGGTCGTAGATCCAGAGCTTCTGGGTCCAGGGAGTCTCGCTGCCGGGCTTGCGGTCGAAGAAGAGCACGTTGGCCTTGACGCCCTGGGCGTAGAAGATGCCCGTGGGCAGCCGCAGCAGGGTGTGGACGTCACAGGCGTGCAGCAGTTTGCGCCGGACAGTCTCACCCGCACCGCCCTCGAAGAGCACGTTGTCCGGCACAACGACGGCCGCGCGCCCGTTGATCTTGAGCAGGGTGTTGACGTGCTGCAGGAAGTTGAGTTGCTTGTTGGAGGTGGTGGCCCAGAAGTCCTGGCGCTCGTAGGTCCAGGTAGTGCGCTTGACCGTGCCGTCTCCGTTGGAGATGGTGACACTGCTCTTCTTGCCGAAGGGGGGATTGGTGAGCACCATGTCGTAGCGGTCGCCCGGGTCGGCGATGAGGGCATCGTTCACGGAGATGGGACTCTCTTCGCCGCCGATGCCGTGGAGGTAGAGGTTCATGACGCAGAGGCGGGCCACCTCGTCCACGATGTCGGTGCCGTGGATGGTCTCGTGGCGCAGGAAGTGCTTCTGGTCCCGGTCCAGAGTGTAGCTCTTTGTGAGGTACTCGTGCGCGGCAAGGAGAAAGCCGCCAGTGCCGCAGGCCGGGTCGCAGATGGTCATGCCGGGCTCGGGGCGCACGACCTCGACCATGGCCTTGATGAGGGCGCGGGGGGTGAAATACTGGCCCGCACCGCTCTTGACGTCCTCGGCGTTTTTCTGGAGCAGGCCCTCGTAGATCTCGCCTTTGACGTCTATGTCGAGACCCACCCAGGTCTCGTCGTTGATGAGCTCGACGAGCCGCCGGAGCTTGGCGGGGTCCTGGATGCGGTTCTGGGACTTGCGAAAGATGACGCCCAACATGCCGGAGGATCTGCCGAGCGCGACCAGGGTATTGCGGTAGTGGCTCTCCAGTTCCTCGCCGTCACGGGAGAGGAGGCTGTTCCAGTTGAGGTCTTCGGGGATGGGCGAGGGCTTGGCCAGCAGCCGGGCTTGCTCGTCGGCCATCTTGAGGAAGAGCAGGTAGGTGAGCTGCTCGACGTAGTCCCCGTAGCTGACGCCGTCATCACGCAGGACGTGGCAGTAGTTCCAGAGTCGCTGGACTATGGTGGAGGGCTTGGTGGCGGTTTGGCTGGGCATGTGTGGTGGTCTCCCTTGTTATGGCACCTCGTGGCCGTTGACCGCACCGCCGTAAACAGGCGGTGCTGGGTCAGAGAATGATGGGGAATAGCGTTTGTCCGTTGCCCGATTTCCAGCACCGGATCTTCAGGCCGGTGCGGCTCAGACAGACAGGTCCCCTTCCTACGCAGGATTCTTCAGATCGCGATGTCTCTTTCTGAGCACGTCGAAAGCCTCAATCTCGCTCAGTAACGTAGCTGCCGTGGGCTTCTCCGCAGCGAATGCGTCACTGTGCAAGTGTCCTTCGATGTACCTGGAAAGCAGCTCACACTTGCGTATGACCTCATCTGCAACGGAGTTATCCCACACGATGTCCTTGAGGCGTCCGAAGCTTATGCGTTCTTCAAAGCGCATCACGACTTCGTTGAACAACTCGAAGATTATAAATGCTTCGTAGCACGTTCGCAAGGCACCGAACGCTTCGCGCAGTAACGCCTCCTGCTCTTCGGCGGGCGCGCTCTTAGCTTTGGCATAGATGTCCCGAGCACGGGTGGCCTTCCGATAGTCACGCTCCACTGCCGGGCTATTGTCGACGAAAACGTATCCCGGCTTGTCGTCTATGTCGCCCCGCTTTATCCAATGGCTGGCGATGTCGGCGTCCTGCTCTTCGGCATACTTCTTGAGGAAGTACAGAAAGGGAAGATCGTGAGTGAACACTATCACCTGGCGCCGTCTGGCCTCTTTGGCAAGAATGGAGGCGATCAGCTTCCTCCACTCCAGATCTAGAGACGTCACCGGATCGTCAAGTACGATGGCACTGCTTGTGGTGTCCAGAGCCACCTCCGTCAGGAAATCCGCCAAGGCCACCGCTCGTTTCTCGCCTTCGCTCAATACCTTGTCAGGCGCCCGCCAGCCCTCGGGAGCTCGGCTAGAAGTCCTAAGAACGATTTGCTTGAAGGCTCTCCCCTTCTTGCCACTGGTCTTCACATCAACCTTCACCTCTCGGCCCAGGTCTTTCAGCGTCTGTGCGAACAACTGCACATACCGGGCCGTTACCAGCTTCTTGAACAGTTGGTTGTACTTCCTCGTGATTGGCCCGGTGTTGCCCCCGGCCTTGCTGGCTTTGTGCGCCCAGGCCAGGCGCTTCACGTACTCATCTATCTGGGGCAAGTTCCGACCAAGCATCTCACGATGACGCAAGGCGTGAAGGTCTTGCTCCAACCTCGCAATCTCCTCCGATGGATCCTTCCGACGCAACTCCTCAAGCTGCACCTTCAGAGAAGAGATCACTTGCTCGATCCCCGAGATTCCGCTTTCAGGAAGCGGATCGCACACAACCTCAGGTGCCCGGTGAGCCACGGCCTGCCGAAGGCTGTGGCGACGTCTTCGACAGGCTTCCGTGAATGGAATCACCTGCTCCAGTACGGCCCGATCATGGTCTCCGAGGTATCGGTGAGAAACAGACTGTTCGTTAAAGAAGTCCAAGTCCAGTGCGCCAAGTTGCTGCCCTTTGCTCTCCAATACCTCTGCTGCCTCTTCAAGGCCCCTTTTTGCTTGTCCCTCGATGAATGCCCACAAACGCAGCAGCAGTTCGCGCCCCCCATCACCTAGAGGTTGCTGGCAAAGAAGACAGCGACTCTCCGCCTGGGGATATGGCTTCTCTGGAGTCCCCTCCGCTTCAGCCAAGGCCTTCGCCGCCTCAACAAACTGGCGCCAGGCACCGGAACCCGTCTGCGTGAAATGTTCCGATTTGAACTGCTCCACTCCAACTCGCTCTGCAGCCAATCGTCGCCGAACGTAGACTTGCGCTGCAGCACACACATCCTTTGAAGCTTCGTCACTGAGAGTGTCCCTGGCCACTCTCAGACGCTGGGCTAGGTTCCCAAGATCATCAGTCGTCTGCTCAATGTAGGCGATCTGTTTCGGACTATCCGTTGCTTTCAGGATTGCGATGCTTTTGTCCAGAGTCTTGATCCGATCCTCTTCTTCAGGGGAGAGCTGGGCCAAGTCGTGCAGGCACACAAGGTTAGTGTCTGGGCCGAGGTTCGCGATCAACGTGCTAACCACGGACTCGCCATAGAACAGCGGAGTGAAGTCCTGTGGCTCTGAGTACTCGCGAATCCTCGCCTTCAGACGCTCACGGACATCATCCGTGACCCGGGCGAGTTCGGTTAGATATGAAAGACCAGCAGGCGCGAAACTGAGCGCATTTGACTCGGTCAGATGAACTCGAACACTAGTGCTATCGAACACGTACAGCGACCCAAGCTCTGGACATCGCTCGCCAACCTTGTAGTGGATGGTCTTCTGGCGATCGCCATCATCGACCCCCATGTCGGCCGAAAGCACAACAGCGCCACCACTACCGCGAGTCACATCGGGAAGCACTTCCTGATCGCCCCGGGTGAAGCCCGCACAACCCAGCACGCGCGCGTAGCCCGATTTCCCCGAGCCATTGGCACCGAATACGGCCGTGAGCTGCGAGCCAAATGTGAGCGTTTGTCCGGACACCAGGGCGTTCACATTCTGCAGGTTGGATATCTTAAGCAATCGCACGGGAGCTGTGCGCTCGGGATGCGACTCCTCTTGAAATGGGAATTTCAAGGGCCGGCGCGGCCCGTCTCGTTCCAACAGCCCGGCGTCTTCCAGAAGGTACCGTAGCAAATCCTCGTAGTCCGAGTCACTGAACTCGACCCCGGCCACCACTCGCTCTAGAGCAGCCTGCTCCCAGTAGTCCAGTGTCGGTGCCCAGCGCCTAAGCTCAACCTGGATTCTATTCATGGTTTCAGTACCCCCTGCCAGAACACTAAGCATCCCGCCGCACCGCCGTGAACAGGCGGTGCTG
>JAKLPW010000071.1 GCA_022013675.1 Anaerolineae bacterium
CTTTCGGAGGTGTTCGATGCGCGCAACAGTGCGAGCAGTGTTGCTCGTTTTCTTGGTTCTTTCCACGTTCAGTTCAACTGCCATGACATCCCAGTCATCCCTCGCGGCAGCCATTGAAGAGGTGATCCTGTACGCACTGCACGTGCCCATATTGCGTCGATGCTACACCCAAGTACACAGATATCCGGTGTTGCGTAATAGCTGACGGAACGTATTCCAAGACCTACTGTGTGGTGGAGTATGCTGGTGGAGGAGGGGTTTATGGCATAGGCTCGCATGATTCCGGAGACACCATCGTTTCGCACAGCTTGTTTCAATTCAACCAAAACACAATCTACAGCACCCCAGCACAGATTCGCTCGCCGCCGGTTGGAACCTGATCTTCGTTCCCTTGTCTCCAGCCAATACTGTCATCACCGATGTGCTCTCGACCATCGAGGGGGAATACGACATGGTATATGTCTACCATGCCTCGGACGCAGCTGATCCGTGGAAGAAGTACAACACCGCCGCGCCGTCCTTCCTCAATGACCTCGCGGACATCGACGAGACCATGGGGCTGTGGATTCGGGCCACGGAGGCGGTGACACTGACCGTCTCGGGCTCGGTGCCGTCGTCCCCCACTATCGACCTATGCGAAGGCTGGAATCTGGTGGGGTATCCCTCTCAGACGACTCGCCCTATTACCGAGGCACTGGCAGGGATCGAGGTGAAGTACGATCTGGTCTACGCCTATGATGCGTGGGATGCGGCGGACCCGTGGAAGAAGTACAACACCGCCGCCCCGCCCTTCCTGAATGACCTGACGGAGATGGGGCCCGGGTTGGGCTACTGGATTCGGGTGAGCGAAGATTGTGTATGGAGTGTACCGTAATCACGAATATCACGAATCGGACGAATGGCACGAATGGGGGTCACGATTGAGGTGCCTGGCACTTGGCTATCCCACGTATCGATATCACGCGACAGCGCGCTCATGGCTGAGTAGTGCTCGTCCGGGGCGAGAAAGCACGTGGAGACATGTTAGAAGTGTGGCCGAAAACCCTATCATGTCGAGTGCGGAATACTGTATGTTATGGATCGCACTCGACCGACCACAATATGCGGTATGGCCCGCGCGTCAGTATCACTTTTCGGCCTTCCACACTCTCCGTTCGCAAGAATGTGTATCTTGTGCTATCATTGACAATGTTGAATGTCACTTCCAGAGGGGAGGCAGGCAGAATGGCGAGACAATTTAAGATCATTGTCGAGAAGCACCCTGATGGGTATGTGGCTTACCCGCTTGGTCTCAGAGGGGTAGTCGTTGGAGAAGGTGACACCTATGAAGACGCACTGGCTGATGTGAAGTCGGCGATTGCCTTTCACATCGAGACCTTTGGTGCAGGGAAGCAGCTTAAAGACCCTTAGGGTTTCGCTTCCCAAGACCACGCATCGTCGTAGACAGGCAAGAAAACCCTAAGGGTCTCACTGACTTGGCTTGATGGCGCTTGTGGTGCCACCGATCAGAAAGATCGCTGCCGTTGTCCCCAGAAGTAGGCGCCGTGTTCTGCGCTAGATGATTCGCCGCGGCCTACCGAAGGGTGGGCGTCGCCGAAGGTGGCGTCGCCGAAACGGACGTCGTCTGAACGGACTCATCTTGTTCTCTACCTATGAGTTGGGGCGGGGTTCATCTCTCTGCTACCCGAAGGATTTCCAGCAGATCCGATCCTGGTGTCACAAGAGTGGTACCTGCGGGAACGAAACTTGCCCCTACACGAACTCCCACACCTCCCACACCTCCCACACCCCCATACTCCCATACTCCCATACTGCCCTACTGCCCTAAGCTGCCTTGCCCTTGAACTGACTCATATACAGGTTGTGATAGAATCCACCCAATGCCAGCAGTTCCTGGTGAGTGCCGCGCTCGATGATGCGTCCGCTGTTAATGACCAGGACCTGATCGGCTTTGCGGATGGTGCTAAGGCGGTGGGCGATGACGAAACTGGTGCGATCCTCCATCAGGCGAAGCAATGCCTCCTGGATGCGAACCTCGGTGCGGGTGTCAACGCTGCTGGTAGCCTCGTCCAGGATGAGGATGCCCGGGTCGGTGAGGATCGCGCGAGCAATCGTGAGCAACTGGCTTTGTCCCTGGCTGAGATTGCTGCCTCGCTCGGATAGCATGGTTTGATAACTCTGCGGCAGCCTCTGTATGAACTGATCAGCGTTGGCCAGTTTGGCGGCGGCGACGCACTCCTCGTCGGTAGCGCTAAGTCTTCCGTAGCGGATGTTCTCCATCACCGTATCAGCGAAGAGGAAGGTATCCTGCAACACGAGGCCTAACCTGCGGCGTAGGCTCTTTTTTTGCACCTCGCGGATGTCCCGACCGTCGATGCAGATGCTGCCATCCTGGATGTCATAGAAACGTGTAAGCAGATTGACCATGGTCGTCTTGCCAGCGCCAGTGGGTCCGACCAGAGCGATGGTCTGTCCTGGCTCGGCTCTCAGGCTCACGTCCTTGAGGACCGGCACGCCGGGGAGATAGCTGAAGCCGACATGATCGAAGATCACTTCGCCGGCGATGTCCTCCAGCGGTAGGGCGTCCAGTGTGTCAGTCAACTCCGGCTTTTCGTCGATGACTTCGAAAACGCGCTCCGCGCCTGCCAAGGCTGCCTGAATGGAGTTATACAACTGGCCCAAGTGTCGCAAGGGCTGGGCAAAGCGACGCGAATAGGTGATGAAAGTGGCGATGGTACCAACGGTGGCCAGTCCCTGGATGGCCAGCCAGCCTCCCAGCCCGGCGACGACGGCTATGCCAGCGCTGCTCAGCACACCCATCAGAGGTGGGATCAAGAGGGGGTAGACCATGGCCTGGATGCCAGCATCGCGTACGGCGACGTTGGCCTTTTCGAAGTCAGCGATGGTCGCCTCTTCCTGGGTAAAGGCCAGCACAACACGCTGCCCGCTGAGGGTCTCTTCCATCAGGCTGTTCAACTGGCCCAGATTCTGCTGCAGCTTGCGATAGTGTTTTCGAGTTCGCTTCGCTATAAGCAGCGTCAAGATCACCATTAGTGGGAAAACGGCGAGGGTTGCCAAAGCCAGCCAAGCATTGAGGGCAAACATAGCGATCAGAATGCCTCCTAGACTAAGCAGGCTGGTGACCAGTTCGGCCGCACTCTGTGAGAGAGCCTGGTTGATGGCGTCGATATCGTTCGTGAGACGGCTCATCAACTCACCCTGCGGCTGCCGGTCGAAGAAACTAAGGGAGAGTACCTGCAGATGCTCGAACAAATCGCGGCGAAGGGCGCGGAGGGCCTTCTGGGCCACGGTCGCGGTGATGTAGCCGTAGACGACCTGGGTCAGCCAGCCTCCCAGATAAACCGCCAACATAATCAGGATGATGCGCAGTAGCTCCGCAGAATCGCGGAAGCTGTCGATCGCTACCCCCAGGAGGTAGGGCCCCACGAGACCCAATGCAGAACTGACCAGAATGAGAATCAGGACCAGCACGAGAGTTGGAGTGAAGGGTCGAAGGTAGCCGAGCAGTCGGACGAGAGCCCCTCGAGGATCGCTAGCCTTCTCTATCTTCGATCTGCCCATATGACCTGGACCTCTCCTGCCGTGCATACCGCCCGGGATTCCCCTTGCTGCATCTGCAGGCTGTGAGGCTTGCGCTGCTTGACGATTCGATGGTTGTTTAGCCATTCTGGGTACCGCCGTTTCCCAATTGTGATTGATAGATTTCCTGGTAGATGGGGCTGGACTCCATTAGCTCGGAGTGCGTTCCCAGGGCAGCGATCCGTCCTCGATCGAGCACCACGATCTTGTCGGCATTGAGTACTGTGCTTACCCGCTGGGCGATGACGAAACTCGAGCGATCTTTCAGCAGCTCTTCTAGTGCCGTTTCGATCTTGGCTTCGGTGTCAACATCCACGGAGCTGGTGCTGTCGTCCAGGATCAGGATGCGGGGCTGTATCAGTAACGCGCGTGCTATGGCGATGCGCTGTTTCTGCCCGCCGGACAGGTTCACGCCTCGCTGTCCAACATGGGTCTCATAGCCCTCTTCGAACCCCATGATGAACTCATGGGCCTGTGCGGCCTTGGCAGCCGTGACCACCTCTTCATCGGTGGCATTGGCGCGTCCGTAGCGGATGTTGTCGCGGACAGTGCCGCTGAAGAGCACCGTTTCCTGCAGCGCGACGCCAATTCTGGAACGCAGGGAATCCAGGGTCATGGCACGAACATCTGTGCCATCGATGGTAATCTGTCCTGTGGTCACATCGTAGAAGCGGGGTATCAGGTGAACGAGACTCGACTTGCCCGCTCCAGTGGCACCCAGTATCGCCACTGTCTCACCAGGCTCCGCGACCAGATTGATGTTGGTGAGGACCGGCTCATTGCAGTTTCCGGCATAGCTGAAACAGACATCATCAAAGGCAATCCGTCCGCCTATGTTGGCAACAGCTTGGGCATCGGGGAGATTCTGAACCTGCGGGTGGCTATCGAGCACTTCCTGGATGCGACCGGCAGAGGCTTCACCAGCAGAAAGGATTCCAACCATCATAGCCAGCATGAGTAGAGGCATCATTGTGGTGAACAGATAGTTGACGAAGGCGATCACTGCTCCTGTTGTGAGGGAGCCGACATTGACCTGTAGCCCGCCGAACCAGACGGCGGCCACGACGCCAAGGTTGATGATCAGGAAGAGGCTCGGTATCAATGCAGAGAGGAGCTGCATGACCCTCAAGTTGTCTTTCATATAGGCAGTGTTGGATTGGTCGAAGCGAGCGTTCTCATGATTGGCGCGCACGAAGGCCTTGACCACCCGCACGCCTGCCAGGTTCTCCTGCAGAACGTTGTTGAGTCTGTCCAGCTTCTGCTGCACGCTCAGGAAGAGGGGTCTAGACTTGGTGACGAAGAACCACATGAGCGCTGTCATCACAGGTATCAGAACCAGCATTATGGGCGCGAGTTGTGGAGCGGTCCTGAATAGGAGAATCAGGCTGGTGACCAACATCACCGGCGCGCGCGTGAGGATGCGCAGCGACATCAGCACGACCGTCTGAACCTGGGTTACGTCGCTGGTCAGTCTGGTCATCAGCTTCCCCGTCCTGAGTTGATCAAGGTTGCCGAAAGAAAGCGTCTGAACTTTCCTGAAGAGGGCGCTGCGCAAATCGGCGCTGAAATTCTGGGCCACTCTCACTGCCAGTATTGAGTTGCCTACAATCAGAAAGGCGCCGATGCCGGCGGCTACTAACATGGTGAGGGTTGTGTTAAGCACTACAGTGGTGTCTTGGTGGGCGATCCCTTCATCAATGACGCGTTGGACCAACATGGGAATCGCTAGTTCCATGAGAGATGCAGCGGCCAGCATTAGCAGTGCCAGCAGGCCTGCCTTCCAGTAAGGTTTGACAAAAGGGATAAGTCTTTGTACTGACTTCATGCTACTTCCTTTCCTTCGACGTATTCATTTCGTTGCACAGATAGTCCATCGCGGCGTTCAGAGCCTCCTCTGCGATCTGATCGCGTAACACTGCATCCTGCAAACGCCCACTGTGGTAGAGGAAGAGAGGCGCGTTGACCATACTGAAGGCCGTGGCTGCAGCCAAGAGCGGATCGCGGCCGACGAAGATACCTCGTTCGATTCCCAATTGGACCAACTGGGAAAGGCGCTGCAGAATGTGCTCTAGTCGCTGGTGTGGAGATGGAGGGCACCCGGGGTGCGGAGTGGCGGGAACCCCTGCATGCATAGACAGAACCCATAGGAATTGGTAGATCCGAGGGCGTTCGCGCGCCATCTGGGGGAAGAAGGCTAGCGACTCTCGCACTGCCTCGCGCACGTCCCCTGTCTCCGCCTGGCGCAGGAGCTCGGCGTGTCGTTCGCGCATTTGCCCGCGATGGCGCTCGCCGAGAGCCTCGAATAGAGCCGCACGGCTCTCGAAGTAAGTGTACAAGGCCATGGGCGAGATACCTAGTCGCTTGGTGATCGCGCGGATGCTGAGGGCCTGAGGGCCCTGTTCGTGTAGCAGCTCTGCTGCCGCATCCAGGATGCGCTCGCGCATTGCTGTTTTCTGTTCTAGGGTCTGCTTGGGACGTGCCATCTCTTCCTTCTGTCTAAAGGAGGGCCGTGTCAGAGTATTAAGTTTACAGTGTATAAGTATACACTATATAGCTTATCGTGTCAAATGGGCTTTCTCTTCCTAATGTGCTATACTTCTGTGCAGGAAGTATGAAGATATCCCGTTGAATGGTGAAGAGCCAAGGTGTCAGCGGTGCGCACAGATGTCATCGCGAAGCTAAGACCAATAGGGCTTCGAACCCTTGGGTTGGCACTGGATGAATCGCTGAAGCCAATCTGTCCATTGTGTTGGCCCGTGTTCGTGCTGCGGAATCTTCGATCAGGTGGTGAGTAATCAATGATGGATCTTGGTATCTGGCACGCTGGCGGACAGTGATCGGTCGAGCCTGGAAGAC
>JAKLPW010000072.1 GCA_022013675.1 Anaerolineae bacterium
CTGACACTCTTCACAGTGGTGCTGGTGACAGTTAGGTGTGGGGCACGAATTCCGCTTCTGGTCCTCGAACTACGAGGGCACTATCGTGCACAGACCGCGGCTGTGTGTGGATTTCTTTGAGCCAACGCCGACACCCACCGCTACTGCTACAGAGACGCCCACAGCCACGCCAGAACCTACGGAGACGGAGACGCCTATGCCCACGGCTACGACCACGTCTACAGCAACGCTTGAACCGACGCTGACGTCTACACCTACGGAGACGCCTACGCTTCCGCCGCTACGCTTCATCTTCCTCCCGCTCATCATGCGGTGAGTGCGAGTGTGCTGAACGGTGGTTGTTTTGAATCACGGTGACCTCCCACGGGCTCCGGAGCCCGCGGGAGGTCGCTCTCTGCCGCTTTGACTTTTGCTTTCTTCTCGTGTATCTTATGTATGACTCCGATCGATAGACTGTTTGCCACCACGAAAAGGGGAACGAAGGCATGAATAACGTCAGGGCGGTTGCCGAGAAAGTGATCGCGAACGTTGAGAAGGTCATCATCGGTAAGCATGACGCGGTGGAGCTTGCCTTCGTGTCTCTGCTTTGTCGGGGACATATCCTCATTGAGGATGTGCCTGGTGTTGGGAAGACTGTACTGGCCAAGTGCCTGGCGAAGTCTGTTGGCTGCACGTTTCGGCGCATTCAGTTCACCCCCGATCTGCTCCCCAGCGACGTTACCGGTGTTTCTGTTTTCAATCAGAAGACTCGAGAGTTCGAGTTCCGTCCCGGCCCGGTGATGGCGCAGATCGTCTTGACCGATGAGATCAATCGGGCCACACCCAAGACCCAGTCGGCGCTTCTTGAGTGTATGGAGGAACGACAGATCACGGTTGATGGTGTGACCTATCCTCTGCCCGAACCTTTCATCGTGATGGCCACGCAGAACCCCATCGAGTACGAGGGGACCTATCCGCTGCCCGAGGCGCAACTGGACCGGTTCTTGATGCGCATCAGGCTGGGCTATCCGACCCCCGAGGAGGAGATTCGTATTCTCGATTCCCAGCAATACCGTCATCCTCTTGAGGATATCGGCCAGGTCCTGGATGTGAAGGAGTTGCTGGCCGCGCAGGAAGAGGTGAAGGCTGTGCATGTGGGAGACTTGCTGAAGGAATACATCGTAGCTCTGGTAGGTGCATCTCGCAAGCATCCTGATATCTACCTGGGGGCGTCGCCTCGCGGGGCACTGGGTCTCTATCGGACGGGGCAGACCCTGGCTAGCTTGCGGGGACGTGACTACGTGATACCCGATGACATCAAGCACCTGGCTCAGGTGATTATTGGCCATCGCTTGATCATCAGCCCTTCAGCTCGCATTAAGAATGTGGACGCGTTCGCTGTCGTGGATGAGTTGTTACATTCGGTGCCTGTACCCGGCACGCGGGTCAAGGTTGGCAGGCGGGGCTAGTGCACGCCGGAATAATCCGGCGGCGTAAGCCGGTGGCACAGATGCCGTGAGGCTTTATTGATGAAGAGAATCTGGGTTGTGCTGGCGCTGTTCATGTTCGCGCTGGCCGAGGCCCTGGCGACGGGGCGGCGCGTATTCTACAATCTCACGTTACTGTTCGGCTCCATGATACTCCTGTCCTTCCTTTGGGCTTGGTACAACGTGAATTGGGTTCAGTTGGAACGGAAGACCCGCTCCCAGCGCACACAGATAGGCAAGATCGCGGAGGAGCGTTTCCTGCTGCACAATGTGGGGGTGCTGCCCAAACTCTGGTTGGAAGTGCGCGATCACTCCGATTTGCCCGGTTACCACGCCAGCCAGGTGATCACATCTCTGGGATCAGGGAGGAAACGAGGGTGGACGGCGCAAGTCACGTGCCGCCGACGGGGACGTTTCACTCTGGGGCCATTGAGTCTGATCAGCGGGGATCCTTTTGGGTTGTTCAGGCGCGTAAGACTTTTCCCGGCTACTTCTACGGTTGTGGTTTATCCCCTTACGGTCGGATTACCTGGCTTTGTGCTACCTGTTGGCATGTTGCCTGGGAGGGGGGCTCTGCACCGCCGAACGCACTACATCACTCCGAACGTCGCCGGGGTGCGTGAATACTTTCCAGGGGATAGTTTTAATCGGATCCACTGGCCTTCGACAGCTCGTAATGGGCGGCTGATCGTGAAGGAATTCGAGTTGGATCCCACTGCCGATGTCTGGATCTTCCTTGATATGGATTTGTCGGCACAAGCGGATGAGATGATGCAGCAGGTAGTAGAAGTTGAGGAAGAGCCTATTGCTCTGTTAGCAGCGGGCAGCAGGTTCGCCCTCGATCCCTCTACAGAGGAGTACGCCGTAACGATAGCCGCCTCGCTGGCCCAGCATTTCCTGGCCCAGAACCGTTCGGTGGGTCTTGTGACTTATGGGCAGCAGCGTGAGGTGATCCAATCGGATCGTGGAGAGCGTCAGTTTGCCAAGATACTGGAAACCCTGGCCGTCATTCGGGCCCGGGGGCACATCCCCTTATCTCAGGTCTTGGTGGCTGAGGGAAGCAGCCTCAGCCAAAATGTTTCTCTGGTGGTCATCACCTCTTCCACGGATTCAGCTTGGGTGGGAGCGCTCCGGGGACTGAGACGGCGAGGCATTTATGGCATGGCGGTGGTGGTAGATGCCTACAGCTTTGGGGCCGAGGAGAATTGCCGGGCACTATTGGGAATGCTGTCGGATAGTGGCATACCTAGCTATGTCGTCCGCAAGGGGGATTCATTGTCAAAAGCCTTGAGCACTCCAGCCGGGCGCTAGAGCAGCTCGACGGAAATGCTCCTTGTGTTTCCTGCTCAAGGGGGGTCGTCAGATCCCCGTCTAGAGCGCCACTTCGGCCATAAAATGATGGTCCTGAGCGTGCCGAAGGGCCAGGATCTGACGATCACTGGCGAGTGCAAACCAGGCGAGAAGTTATTACCTTAACGATCAAATTCTTGCACAACGAGCAAGGATTTCGGAACGCCCTTTTTCTCTGCCACGAATTTCACGAATTAACACGAAAAAGAGAAAATTAGTGAAAATTCGTGTAATTCGTGGCAAAAAGCCTTTTGGTTCC
>JAKLPW010000073.1 GCA_022013675.1 Anaerolineae bacterium
AATAGGGAAACGCCAGGCGTTCGCCCGCATCGTCGAACATGGTCAGCAGCGGATGGAACTCCGCGATGTAGAAAGTGCCCCCGGGCGACAGATAGCGGGCCACGATCTCCGCCCACCGGGTCAGGTCCGGCAGCCAGCACAAGACACCGTACGAGGTGAAGACGATGTCGAACTGCCGGTCCAAGACCTCAGGCAGATCGTAGATGTCCGAGCGTATGAACTCCGCCTCGATGTCCAGCTCCCGGCTCAGAGAGCATGCCAGGGCGATAGCGTCGTCTGAGAAGTCCACGCCCGTCACGCGCGCACCTCTTCGAGCCCAGGAGAGCGTGTTCTGGCCAAAGTGGCACTGCAAGTGCAGCAAGGTCTTGCCCGAGACATCGCCGACTTCTTCGATCTCCAGCGGATGCAGGGATTCACCCCCGGCCTTGAAGCCCTCCACGTCGTAATACGCGGACTCGATGTGAAGCTTCGCCCAGCCGTTCCAAAGCTCTCGGTTCGTTTCTAGATAGTTGGTCATGGTTGTCCAATCTCGATGAAACTAGCTTTCAGCGGTCAGCTTTCAGCGGTCAGCGATCAATTCAACGAAAGCAGCCCCTCTCCAGGCAGACAGAAAGACAGGGGCAAACGCTCACCCTGGGCGTACCCAACGATCGCTGCACGCTCAGCCGGAGTGCTGCGGAAGCCCCTGTCAGATGCACCAGAGAGGGTCGTGGCTTAGACTTCGGAAATCTACCGCGTACAGGAGACTTGCCGGATTCCAGTCGCTTCCTGATCAGGTTGCAGACGATTGCGGCCTCAATGAAGACTTCCGAAGTCTGTCAAGCGCGGACGTGGGCTCAGTCGTCGTCCTTGTACTTGAAGGAGATCTTCACCTTCGCGCGGTAGGTATGTATTTCCCCATCCTCGATCTGCATGTCCAGCTCGACGACCTCAGCGATGCGCAGATCCTCCAAGCTCTTGGCCGCCGTCTTCACCGCGGCCGCAGCCGCCTTCTCCCAGGACTCGGAGCTAGTCCCGACCAACTCGATCACCTTATAGACACTCTCTGCCATGTCGCCCTCCTTTTGCGCCAGCGGAACCAGGTCGGCCCACTGGCCTCCACACTGCTTTCCCAATCCGAATGACGGGAAGCCACCGCCACCTGGGAGAACGTAGCAGAGATGTCGTGCGGGGCCTATAGTGATATTATAGCATAATTCGACCTGGAAACGCAAGGCTTTTCGCGCAAGACCTCCGCCATCTAGACCTCCGAGGTTTTGCATCGACTCCCAAGCGCATGATACGCCATCCCCTGTGGGCACGCAGCGGAAACCTCGGAGGTCTTGCAGCTACTCGCCCGAGTACAAGCCGACGTTCTTGAAGGGCACCAGAGCCAACACCACCGCGTGTTCATAGAGCCGCGTTCTGTCAATAACGTTGCCCGTCAGCAACCCAATGGCCCCATTCTCCTGCTTGGAGTTCGACCGCCCGAAGATGATGTCGTCGGCCTCTCCCAGTTCCTTCCCCTGCCGGACCAGGTCGGCAACCGGCGCGGGCAGGAAGAAGGTTCCTGTCCTGGCCTTGCCCACCCGGTCACCGGAGCGCACCACGACCCAGGCGAAGGCCGCCATCGCGGTCGCCATTGCGGTCGCCATCGCGGCCGAGATGTCGGTCGACATGTCGGCCGCCATCGCGCCACTCTCGTCCTCCACGCCGCCCTCTATGCCCACCCAGTAATCAGCCTCAGGAAGCATCGCAGCGGCGTTCCTGGCTCTCTGAACAGCCCCCTGAAGGGTTTCTTGGTCAGACATGGGCTGCGCCGGAGCACCCGAAGATACGGTCAGGCCCTCGACCTCGAAGCGCTCCTCGGGGAACATCCGTCGAAATGCGTTGAGAGTGGCCTGGATCTTGACGGGATTGCTCGAGGCTAATGCGATTGTCTTCATTATAAGCTCCTGGCTATCAGCGGTCAGCGGTCAGCTTTCAGAACCAGCCCACACCGCCGTAAACAGGCGGTGCTGGATCGGGCTCGTGCCCAGCACCGGCTCTTTTAGGCCGGTGCGGCTCCGCGTCAGGTACGGCCTCTCTACACCCAATGATGATAACATAGGGCTCATCCTCGGTCAAGCGGTGGTCAGCGGGGAGCGATCAGCCAAGAGGCCCCCTCCCTAGCCCTCCCCCGTGCGAAGGGCACGCACAGGGGAGGGAACAAACCCACACCGCCGTGAACAGGCGGTGCTGGCCTATCAACCCATGTCCCAGCACCGGCTCTTTCAGGCCGGTGCGGCATTGACTGCTGATAGCTACTGGCTGTTAGCTGATGGCTGATCGCTGATAGCCGATCGCTGATAGCTGATAGTCATTCCCCTTCGGAGGACAGGGGTGCCCGTCCCCAGGTGGAGACATCCAGAGGATGCGAGGGCCCTGCACGGCGTCTGTGGACCAGGAGGGCAGCGGCAGCTAGAGCAACGAAACCATAGAGCGCAGGGAAGAACCAATGCGGCGCGCTGGATCCCAGCGAGGGGGCTCGCATGAACTCGTTCGCCGCGCGAAAAGCAGCGTACCAGCCCAGAAACGCCAGGAAGGCGCTGCCGGGTGTGGCTTTGGAACGAAGCAGCCCGATAGCCAGAGCTGCACCACATAGTGCAGCAGCGCTCTCATAGAGTTGGGTGGGATGCACCGCTTGGCGACCCGTGAACAAGACGTTCAGATTGGTGACGATTTGGTACGCGTGGGCATCGCTGCCAAGAGGAAAGGTCACTGCCCAAGGGACGCTGGTCGTCCGTCCGAAACAGCAGCCGGCAAGGAAGCACCCTACGCGGGAGATGGCGATGCCCAACCCCAATCCGGGCGACAGGGCATCGGCCAGACGCACCACGTCCAACGATAGCCAGCGTGCGGCCAACAAGCCCGTGAGCATCGCTAGCACCAGGGTCCCGAACATGGTCAGGTGCTCGAGACCGAGCGACCACAGCAAGCCCGGCTCCCGGAGGAACAGATCACGATGTGTGGCTGCATAGAAGAGCCGTCCCCCCACAGGAGCGCTCACCGCCATGAGCAGAAGGCAGATGAGGACCCGCCGCCCAGGCAGCCCCTGTCTGCGAGCTAGCGCCCACCCCGATGCCAGGGTGGCAATCATCCCCAGGAGCAGCAATAGGCTGTACGACGCCAATCGCACGGGTGGATCCCAGAGACGAACGGTCAGGACCTCGTGCATCGTTTACTCTGCCCGAGGCTGAGAGGCACTCCAGGGGCCTGACATACGCAGCCACTCCCGACCATCCTCGGCGTAAATTGACCAGAGATACGTGCCACTGATCTCAATGCTCTGATCCGATATGGACAACTCTCCTTCGAAGCGCATCTCCATTGCCTGAAGCTCGGTGGGAATGTCGGCGGCCTCGTGCCACCCAGTTGACTCGATGATGACCCGCGTGCCTTGAGCGCCATAGGAGAAGTATATTGCCCCCATCTGGCTCAATTCCCCGCTCTCCGCGTCCTCTATGTAAAAGACCGCCGTGCCCGAGGTAGAGGTCGCAGGCTGGAAATCCCAGGCAATGTTCCTCGTCTCACCCCGCATTTGTTCGGCCATCTCCTCACAACTTGGGAGGTCGAAATCAAACGGATTATCCTCATCCTCGTCCGTCTCGACGGATGGGAATGCTTCACTGTTGATGGTCACCTGTTCGAAGGTCAGCGAGCCGGCGTACATCCCTGAGAGATCAATGGGGATGTTGGGGATGAGGATGTTGCTGCAGGCCTGCGTATCCATCCGTCGCACCCTCACCGTCACGTTTTTCTCGTCTGCCGGGAGGGAGAGTCCCCAGGTTGACTCCCCGGCGCTACCCAAGTGCTTGCTGGTGGAACCGCTGATCATACCTTCTCCGTGAACCTCAATGGTGACGTCGGCGCCCGCCTGACCCACAGCCCCCACGCTAGCCTGAATGGTGTAGTCGTTGAACTCCTCGTTGCTGCTCTCCTCGGATATGGCCAGGCCGTCTATCACCCCCAACTTCTCCAGGTGCCCAGCATCGAGGCTCTCATCGAGATCCTTCATCACCTTCAGCACCGCTTCGTCCACTCGCAGGACGCCCGCGCCCAATCCTGGATCGACTGTCACGTCCTGCCCGCTAGTCTTGACTGTTCTCGCCGCGGTGTCGGCCAGGAT
>JAKLPW010000007.1 GCA_022013675.1 Anaerolineae bacterium
CTAGCAGCCTGTCGGAGAACCCTGTAGCATAGGGCCTCGTGCCCGTTTTTTATCTGTTTTTGAGCTATTTTGCCACTTATAAGCCGCCCACAAGGGGCTAAACTACATCTCTCCGACAGGCTGCTAGTGCCTCCCTTTCAGCGGCTAGACGCATACCTGCCCCTCCTGGATGTGGGCATGAAAGTACAGGGTGAGTTTGGGAGGCGAACATCGTCCACTGGCCGAGGTCACGCTTTCCTATCGGCATCGGAGCAAAGTCCGATTGGACACGTGCGACAAGCGGGCACAGTACGAACCTACCTACCAGGGAATGATGGACAGGTGCTACTGGGATTACGTCCGCGTGTATGCGCCATCTGGGAGTACCCTACTCACCGTGGAGGGTGCTGACGAACAATTGGTGGCTGACCAGGAGAAAGGCAAGACCGTCTTTGCCGCCTACTTCGTCCTGGCACCGGGAGAACACCGCCAGATCACATTCAGATACCTCTTGCCCACTAATATCCTTGTTCAGGTGGATCCGGAGAGTGTCAATTATGAACTCCTGGTGCAAAAGCAACCAGGTACGTTGTCCCTTCCATTACAGCTTCGCATCGAGCTGCGGCCAGGGATGAAGGTTGTACATGCTAAGCCCACGCCTACAGAGGTGGAGCATGAGGTAGTCCAGCACATAACCAAGCTGCAGTTAGATCGCCGCTTCGAACTCATCCTGCGAGCGGCCGATTGACCATTAGTATCTCAGCGTTCACCGTAGAGAGCCCTTCGGCAAGCTCAGGGCAGGCTGCGGAAAACGCTGAGATGACAGGAAAATGAAACTGAACTCTCCGTGTGCTCTACCGATCTCAGCGGCAAACGGGTACGGTCAGTGATTAGCCACAGATGATCTTCTCTTATGCTCGTCCCCCTGAGTAACCAAAGAACGCACTTACGAGTTTTCGATCACGCGGAAACTTTAAGATTTCCTCCGATGGCGTTTTCTATCACCACAATATACGGCCTTTTTAGCAAGCACTGCCCCCACAGCTTGGTGAAACAAATGTGCGAAAAAGGCCGAACCTGAGCGTGGTATTGCCAAAGTCGCGGGAGTCTGGTACAATACGTTTGTGATCATCGAGTTGGGCAAACGGCTTACGGCTCCCTGACAAAGGTTGAGTTCCCCTGGTCTGTCTGTCGCCTGCAGTGGGAGGGAGCCTCCCCAGAGGTGTCTTTGTTTTCACCATGACGCTTCGGTTTGCTCTCCCCGGAGGTTGCAAAGGGGGGGACTACGTATCCATCCTCTGGTCGATGCTTCGGCCAATGCCGACATTTCGGCCAATGCCTATCGCCAGGTAGGCGTTCAGCGCACAGCGGCAAGCTGTCAGCCCTTAGACCAGGCTGAGACACACAGATCGAGAGCGTTCAGAAAACTAACAGTACGGGGTTTTGAAGGTCAGCGATCGGCGTTCGGTAGCAGCGAGGGAGCTGTTGGCTGAGCTCTTATCTGCTGTTATCGGAGTATGTCTGCGGGTTGCCTGCGGGTATCGCCCTGTCTCTTCGGAACGAGTGGGGGAAACGAGTGGGGGAGATGAGTGTGAACGGACGAGATCTCTGGAGCGCGGCTAAGGGTGAGCTACAACTGCAGTTTCCCAAGGCGACTTACGAGACCTGGATCAAGGACAGCGGGGCGGAGTCTTACGAAGATGGTTTACTGGTGGTCTTGGTGCGCAATCCCTATGCCAAGGACTGGCTCGAGCATCGTCTGCGGGGGGTTATCGAGAGGACCCTGACGAGTATTGCCCAACGCACGGTAGAGGTACAGTTCGTGGTGGAACAGTCTTCCGACGAGGAGAGCGAGCCGGTTGAACTCCTGTCCGGGCTTCCCGACGCAGAATCCGCCAATTGCTTCAACGGTGCCACCGGCCTGAACCGTTCCTTGACCTTTGATAGCTTCATTGTGGGGAGCTCGAATCGTCTGGCTCAGGCGGCTGCCATGGCCGTGGGCGAGAACCCCAATGCGATGTGGAACCCACTTTTCATCTACGGGGGTGTGGGGCTAGGCAAGACCCATCTCCTACATGCCATCGGTAATCTGGCGGGACGAGCCAGAAGGCGTGTGCTGTACGTGTCGTGCGAGGAGTTCACCAATCAATTCATCAATGCGATACGGCAACAGAAGATGGCGCAGTTTCGTTCCCGTTATCGAGATGCGGACTTGCTTCTGATCGACGACATTCAGTTCATCGGCGGGAAGGAGCGCACGCAAGAAGAGATCTTCCATACCTTCAACAGCTTGTATGGCACCGAACGGTTGCTCGTCTTCTCCAGTGATCGTCCCCCCAAGGCGATTCCGCTTCTGGAGGAGCGGCTTTACAACCGTTTCGAGTGGGGGCTCACCGCTGATATCCAGCCTCCTGATCTGGAGACTCGCATCGCCATCCTGCGGTTCAAGGCGGAATCGTATCCCGTTCACGTGCCGGAGTCCGTGATTGAGCTCATCGCGCAGCGATTTCAGCGCAACATCCGGGAGCTGGAGGGAGCGCTGAAGCGGGCGGTTCATTATACTTCGACCATGAGAGTGGAGCTCAATGTGGAAGCGGCCGAGGAAGCGCTGCGAGATATCCTCCATGAATCTATCGTAGTGACTCCGGGAATGGTGATCGAGGCCGTTTGCCAGCACATGGGCACGAATGAGGAGGAGATCAAGGGGCCTCGCCGGAGCCGTGATATTGCTCGGGCGCGTCAGGTGGCGATGTACCTGATGCGAGAGCTGGCCGGAGTCTCTTTATCGCAGATTGGGCGAGAGTTGGGCGGGCGCGATCATACCACGGTGCTCTACGGCCACGACAAGATAGAGCAAGCGGTGGAAGTGGACGATGTACTCCGCAGGAACGTTTTGCAGATCAAAGGAGCCATCTACTCCACGACGCAGAAACGGCTCACTCGTCAGGAGATCACCCGGGGGAATCATCGGAATTGAAGTGCTGGATTCGCCTGGGATGCCAAAGACCTCGGCTCAAATAGCTTTGTGTCACTCGTTAGGCGCGGTTGATGAAACCGCGCCTTTTGTGTATAATGAGCGCGTGCAACCGAAAAGGTGGGAGGTCTGTTAATGAAAGTAACGTTGATCTTCCCCGGTATTGGGGGGAAGGGCTTTGATAGCATTGGTCAAGGGATGGATTCGGGCTGGATCAGCCATGGGCTGGCTGTCCTGGGTGCCTGTGCCCGTCAGAGGGGGTATGATGTCGATCTGATTGACCTGCGAGCATTGAAGGGCTGGGAGCACTTTCGGCAGGAGGTGGCCCGGCGAAAGCCCCAGGTAGTGGGTGTCACCATGGTGAGTGCCGACTATAATCAGGCCATGCGCTCCCTTGAAATCGTCAAGGCAGTGGACCCAAGGATAATCACCTGCGTTGGCGGCCCGCATCCCACTGTGGTGTTGAGCGAAGTGGAGGGTGACCCGTGCATAGATCATGTTTTCCTGGGTGAGGGAGAGGTGAGCTTCCCGGATGCTCTGGAGAGGATGGAGCGAAGCGATAGCGTGGCGCACATCGTGCCGGCTGTTATGCCGGACCTGGACGAGATCCCTTTCGCGGATCGCGATCTCTTCTTGAACGAGTGGCGCAAGGCTGGGTATGACAAGGAGTCGCCGGAGGCTCCCTTCGTGGGTGAGATACCATCTCCATTTGTGACTGTTATCGCCAGCCGTGGTTGCATGTACAACTGTAGCTATTGCCAGCCCGCCGAGCGTATGATCTTCGGGCGCAATGTCCGAAGTCGTGGCGTCGAGAACGTGATGCGGGAACTTCGCGAATTGCGCGACAAGTACCATTTCGCCAGCTTCATGTTCCACGATGACTGCCTGACCGAGGACCGCGATTGGGTGATGGAGTTTTGCCACGCATATATGGAGGCGGGCTTCACGCAGCCGTTCTACTGCCAGAGCCGGGCTGACATCATCGTCAAGAACGAAGACATGGTTGCGCTGATGACCAAGGCGGGGCTGCGCGGCTACCTGATCGGCTTTGAGAGTGGCAGCGACCGAGTGCTGCGCTTCATACGTAAGGGCACAAAACGCAGCACAAACATCGAAGCCGCACGCATCTGCAGGAAATACGGTATCTTCATCTGGGCCAACTACATGCTGGGCCTTCCGACAGAGACCGACGAGGAGGTCTTGGAGACTATCAGCATGTTGAAGGAGATCGACCCGGACTACTACAGTCCCGCGTTCTACACGCCGCACCCGGGCAGTGATTTGTACCAGTACTGCATCGAGAACGATCTTTCACTCATCACTAATCACGACGACTACCGTCGCAATCCGACAGGAGCCAAGATAAGGGGGAAGGATTACGAGTTCCTTGACTGGGCGCTGGTCGAATCGCAGAAGCGACTTTGGTACAACAGTCTCAGACGGCGAGTGAAGTACTTGTGGAGGCGCTACGCCCGCCCCAAGAAGATCGTGCGCAAGCTGTGGCGTCTGGTCACTGGGAAGTGATTCACATGAGGAAGAGGGGTACCTAGCCTTGAAAAACCTGCTTATCACCGGCGGAGCCGGGTTCATTGGCAGCAACTTCGTGCATCATGTTCTGGGGAAGTATCCCGACTATCGAGTCGTGGTCTACGACAAGCTGACCTATGCCGGGAATCTGGACAACCTGCGGGACGTGGCAGATGATCCACGTTATACCTTTGTACAGGGGGATATCCGCGACGCAGAACAGGTGGACCAGGTGATGCGAGGGCACGGCATTGACACCATCGTCAACTTCGCTGCCGATACGCACGTGGATCGCTCACTGATGGAGCCGGGAAGCTTCATTATGACCGATGTGTTCGGCACCTACGTTCTGCTGGAAACCGCGAGGAAGTATGGGGTCGAGAGGTACCATCAGGTCTCGACGGACGAGGTATACGGAGAGGTGAGGGAAGGCTCTTCCTTGGAGACTGATGCTCTGTGCACACGCAGCCCCTATTCGGCCAGTAAGGCCGGCGGGGATCTCATGGTAAATGCCTACTTCGTCAGTTTTGGGGTGCCGGCTACCATCACGCGGGGTTCCAATAACATCGGACCCTATCAGTATCCCGAGAAAGTGGTGCCCCTCTTTATAACCAATGCCATTGATGATAAGCCTCTTCCCATCTACGGCGATGGTCGCCAGATGAGGGATTATCAATATGTGATGGATCACTGTGAGGGGATTGATGTTGTGCTGCACAATGGTGTGCCAGGCGAGGTCTACAATCTGGGGACGGGCTCCGAGATGTACAACATGGAAATGGCTCGTATGTTATTGGATATCTTGAACAAGCCCCATAGCCTGATTGAGCACGTGACAGATCGACCGGGCCATGATCGGCGCTACTCCATCGATTGTGACAAGGTTGGGAAGCTGGGTTGGCACTCGCGATATGACTTCAGGGAGGCGCTGGAGGAGACCGTACAGTGGTACGTCGAGAATGAGTGGTGGTGGCGTAAGATCAAGTCAGGGGAGCACTACACGGAGTACTATCGCTGCCAGTACGAAGAGCGCGAACGCCTTGCTTCTTGTTGATGCGAGGATTATTTACGCAATCTTCACGCAAATTTACGCAATCTTTACGCCACAAGAGATAATTCTGTGCTATTATATGGGTGGCGACAGGAGAGGAAAAGCGATTCGGTAGACAAACAGAGATTGAGATACGAGTAAGAAGCTTTTCCTTCCCTTTCCTCCCTACTCCCCCTTAAAAGGGCTATAACAAGCCCGAGCGACACCCTCCACCGGCGCGAGTGGAGGGTGTTTCTTTTGTGCAGGGACTGAATCTACCACAGGAGCAAGATTGTGCAGGAGTCTTGGCTCGAGGGGCCTCAGCCAGACGTAAACCTGGCGTCATGGGGACGGTCCTCGCCTGAGTGAAACCTTGCCCCTGCGCGCTCACTCTCCTTTGGAAAGGAAAAGAGATGATGCCGCTGATAAAGCGGGTGGCCACTCTGCTGATAGTCTGTCTTATAATTGTTGGCTTTTCCTCCGTGGCAGAGGAAAAGGACAGCTCCGTTGATCTGCAGCAGCGCCCTCCAGGTCAGTATGGCCTCGGGTGCATTCCTACCAGACCAGGCCTCTATCCTCTGATTCCTCCTGCCTTGTCCTCGGCCCGGCTGCCTCTATCTGTGGACCTACGGGAGGGTCTTCCACCTGCCGGCGATCAGAGGGGGCAGAATTCTTGTGTTGGGTGGGCGGTTGCGTACGGCTACAAGACGCTCCAGGAAGTGCAAGAGCACCAGTGGGATCCTGTTGACCCGGATCATCAGTTCAGCCCCAGCTACGTCTACAATCAGCGGCCTACCAGCAACTGCCTTCGCGACAATGGTATGAGCATCCCCAGTGCCATGGACATCCTCGTCGAGCAGGGCTGCGTTCCCATCTCGGTTTTCCCCTACGCTGATGATGACACCTGCACGCAGCCGGATGAGTCGCAGCGGGCCGTAGCGGCTGAATACAAGGTGAGCTCTTTTGCCGCACTCTTCGTCGGTCAGGGGACTGCCAACATCCAGGATCTGAAGGCTTACTTGGCCGGGGGTAATGTGTTTGTGCTGGCTTTCCCGGCCTATGCCAGCTTCTTTGGCCCCTCGTGCGAGGAGTTCCTCGTTGGTGAACCTGGGTTGGAGGAGACTTACTACGGAGGACATGCAGTCCTCGTGATGGGTTACGATGATACCATCGGAGGCTTCAGTATTTTCAACTCCTATGGCCCAGGTTGGAAGTGCGATGGCTACGCCTACCTCTCCTATGCTTTCGTACAGCACTATGCGTGGGAGGCCTGGAGTATGCAGGACATCACCAACTCTGAGCCCCTGACTGCCACGCCGGAGGCGACCCCCACGCTCATCACAACAGCTACCGCTATCCCTCCATCCAGAGAGACCCTGGAGCCGACGGTGACGTACACTCCCGAGTTGACCGCGACCGTGGAGCGGGACCACACGCCCACAAACACTCCTCCCCTCACGACGACACCTACAGACACGCCGTTTCCAGGTGTCACGCCTACTGCCACCGTCGTAAGTGCTGAGACGCCCACGCCCACACCGTCTCCAGATCCTCTGCCGCGGCCGTGGCACGAGCGAGTGTGTCCTGGTGGGTTTCTTATGCCGATGGTCATCGTGGGCGTGGGGATTGCCGGTCGCTGGACGAGGCGAAAGGGCCACGCCTGATCTGGTTTGCCATCCAGAGCGTTACGGGCTATAATAGCCCAAATCTGACCGCGACCTGTATCATTGACTAGGAGAGAGCCACCGGTGGATCACGTCAAAGGATTGAAGTGCGTTCTTTGCGGTGCAGAGTATTCGACGGATGATATTCTGTACGTTTGTCCAAAACACGGCAGCGAGGGGATCGTGGATGTGATCTACGACTACGATCTCATCGGGCGGCGGCTCACCAAGGAGAAGCTGGTTGCCTGCCGGGACTACTCTATCTGGCGCTATATTGACCTTCTGCCCCTCGCCGATAGTAGTCTGATTCCACCGCTACAAGTGGGCTGGACGCCACTGTACAAGGCAGATCGGTTGGCGGAAAGGATCGGGCTGAGTCATGTTTGGATCAAGGACGATGGCCGCAATCCCACGGCTTCTTTCAAGGATCGCGCCAGCGCGGTAGGGGTGGCCAAGGCTCGGGAGCTGGGCCGCGAAATCATCACGGCGGCCAGTACGGGCAACGCGGCTTCCTCTCTGGCCGGGCTGGCTGCCAGCGTGGGTATTGAGACCTATATCTTCGTGCCGGAGACAGCGCCTCAGGCCAAGATCGCCCAACTGCTCGTCTTTGGCGCACACGTGATTATGGTGAGGGGGACCTACGATCAGGCCTTCGATCTCTGTCTGCAGGCCTCGGAGGAATATGGCTGGTACTCTCGCAACACGGCCTACAATCCCTATCTCTCTGAAGGGAAGAAGACGGCGGCGTTGGAGGTATGCGAGCAACTGGGATGGCAGGCCCCGGACAAGATATTCGTGTCCGTCGGCGACGGCTGCATCATCGGTGGTCTCTGGAAAGGATTGAAAGACCTGCAGGCTCTGGGTTTCATTGACAGATTGCCGCAACTCATAGGCGTTCAGGCAGAGGGCTCGGCTGTGTTGGCGGAGGCCTGGGAGCGGAGCAGCGAGGAGATCAAGCCAATCGTGCCTGATACCCTGGCCGATAGCATTTCTGTGGGGATACCACGGGATAGGATCAAGGCACTGCGGGCCGTGAGGGAGACGGAAGGCGAATACGTTACTGTCTCTGATGAGGAGATACTCGATGCCATGCTGGTGCTAGCGCGGAGCGCAGCCGTCTTCGCCGAGCCAGCAGGGGCCACGGGATACGCGGGCCTGGCAAAGATGGCGAGGGAGGGCCGCATCGATCCCTCGGAGCGAGTCGTGGTGCTGGTGACGGGTAATGGGCTGAAGGATGTGAAGAGCGCGATTCAGGCCACGGGAGCGCCCCATCTGATCGAGCCCAGCATGGATGATCTGAAGCGACTGATGGAGACTCAGCTCTGAGAAGGGGCTGAGTTGGGTGAGGCGTTGTGTAGAATCAAGGTGAAACGAGGCGAAGACGCCCTTCTCCAGAAGGGCGTCTTTTAGCTATACGGGACCGAGTGTGCCGAAGATTGGCGAGGAGGTGACTGAATGCGTGCCTGGTTACAGTGTGATAGGTGTGATGCAACCTACCCGTTGCACGAGGTGCGCTATCGCTGTGAGTGCGGGTGGTTGCTGGATGTGACTCACGAACTTGAGGGAATGCGCGGCGTGGTTTCTCGTGAGACTTTCGATGCCAGGCACATCGAACTCGCCGGACCGCGTACCAGTCCCAAACACTCCAGCGGAGTTTGGCGTTACACTGAATTGGTCCTTCCCGTAGAGGACGAAGAGATCGTTTCTCGTCCAGAGGGAAACACTCCCTCCTATCATCACGAACGTCTCTCGGAGTGGGTCGGTCTAGACGAATTCTGCGTCAAGCACGAAGGGGAGAACCCCACGGGGTCCTTCAAGGATCGGGGAATGACCGTGGGCGTCACGCAGGCTCGGGCATTAGGTGCACGGGCGGTGGCCTGTGCCTCAACCGGCAACACCTCTGCATCTCTGGCTGCGTATGCCGCTATGGCGGGTCTTCCTGCGCTGGTCTTCATCCCGGCCGGGCACATCGCCTACGGCAAGCTTTCTCAAGCACTGGCTTATGGGGCGCGGACTTTTCAGATCGAGGGCGATTTCGACGATGCCATGGGACTGGTTCAGCGCGTCTGCGAGGAGTTGGATATTTTCCTGCTGAACTCTATGAATCCCTTCCGATTAGAGGGCCAGAAGACGATTGTCTTCGAGCTACTCCAGAGCAGGGGATGGGTGCCACCCCAATGGATTGTTTTTCCCGCTGGTAATCTGGGCAACACGGCAGCGTTCGGCAAAGCCTTGCACGAGCTGCACGTTCTGGGCCTGATTGACACCATACCTAGGCTAGTTGCTGTGCAGGCCGAGGGGGCGAATCCGTTCTACCTCGGTTTTATGGGAGGCTTTCGGGAGCGCGTGGCAGTGCGGGCTGAAACAATCGCGACGGCCATTCGCATTGGTGCTCCCGTGAGCTACTGGAGAGCCGTGCGCGCGCTGCGCTGGACCGATGGGCTGGTAATGCAGGTGAGCGACCAGGAGATCATGGATGCGAAGGCTCAGGTAGACGCAGCCGGAATCGGGTGTGAACCAGCTTCGGCGGCAGCCGTGGCGGGCGTCCGTAAATTGGTAGCTGAGGCAGTTATGGATCGGAGCGATAGTGTCGTTGCTATCCTTACAGGGCATCTGCTCAAGGACCCGCAATCCACGGTGGACTACCACAGCGGGGACACGAGTTCCAGCTTGAAGGCAACTTATGCTAATCGGCCGATCCCTATTGAGGCCAGCGTAGACGCAGTCCGAAGATCCTTGGAGGGTTGGCTATGATAGTGATGAAATTTGGTGGGACTTCAGTAGCAGACGGCGAGTGCATACGGGGGGCGGCTTGCCTGGTACGTGACTGGATGGATGCACACGATGGTCATCCGCCTGTGGTCGTCGTCTCAGCCCTGGGCGGGGTCACGAATAGCCTCATAGAGGCTGCGCGCGCCGCTGCGAAGGGTAACGGGGATCAGTGTCGCTCCGTGCGTCTAGCACTGGAGAATCGGCACCGGCAGGCGATCGAGTGCTGTGTCGTTGATGAGAATCGCGGTGAGGAACTCCTACGACAGATGTCAGGCTTACTGGATTGGCTCGAAAACCTGTGCCGCAGTATTCACACGTTGGGGGAGTTGACTCCCCGTGGCCTGGATGTCGTCTCTGGGCTGGGAGAGCGGCTCTCGGCTCGTATCATGGCGGCCACGCTCCAGGAACTGGGAGTGCCAGCGGAGCCTGTTGAAGCCACGGAGGTCATCGTGACGGACGATAAGTTCGGCAATGCGGTGCCTCTGACGGAAGAGACCACGTCAAAAGCAAGAGAGCGCTTGCTACCCTTATTGGATGAAGGAACTGTGCCAGTTGTGGGAGGATTTGCAGGAGCGACTCTTGGGGGAGTGCCGACGACACTGGGGCGGGGAGGGAGTGATTACACGGCGACAATCCTGGCTCGCTGCCTTGAAGCTGACGAGGTATGGTTGTGGACTGACGTTGACGGGGTCATGACGTCTGATCCTCGCATCGTACCCGAGGCGCGCACTTTATCGGTCGTCTCCTACGCTGAGATGGCCGAGCTTTCCTACTTTGGCGCGAAGGTGCTTCATCCCAAGACCATCCGCCCCGCAGTTGAGGCTGCCATCCCTGTGTGGGTCAAGAACACCTTCAATCCGACGCACCCAGGCACTCTCATCAATGGGAGGGGTCTTCCGGAATCAGGAGTTAGGGGAATCACGACAATTCGGGACTTGACGGTGATCACAGTTGAGGGACGCGGTATGTTGGGCGTGCCAGGGGTGGCAGGGAAGGTCTTCTCTACTGTGGCGACTC
>JAKLPW010000074.1 GCA_022013675.1 Anaerolineae bacterium
GAGGAAGTGTTCCGTCCTTTCGAGCGAATGGAAGACCCAGAGGAACTCAGCGCTCATTCATTCCTGTCCCTGGGTGATTTCGACTTCTCTTCGATCAAGGATCAGTGCCAGCGTCACGATGAGTACGCGATCGTCACCGGGCAGCCAGGCATACTGGATTTCATCAATGGGATCGCGCACAGCCGAGGAATCGAGCAAGTGTTCATGGATATCGCACTGGAGTATCCCGTATACCTGGCCCTGGTTGAAGAAAAGTTCTCCTTCCAGTACGCCCTCATCGAGAACACGCTGCAAGCCGCGGAGGGAGTGATAGATATCGTGCATACCGGAGAAGACCTTGCTACCCAACGGGGCCTACTCATCAGTCCGGCCAAGTTCGAGAAGCTATTCGCACCCAGATATGAGGAGTTCTTCTCCATGGTACACTCCTACGGCGCAAAGACGATGATGCACTGCTGCGGCAGCCCACGTCGTCTACTTCTCCGGTTGATCGAACTGGGGCTAGATATCCTGGACGTGGTACAGGTGTCTGCAGAGAACATGGACATCCGATCACTAGCGGAGGAGTTTAGCGGGAAACTCGCCTTCTGTGGCACCATGGACGTTCAGGGATTCATGCCGAGAGCTACTGTAGACGAGGTCCGACGTGAGGTTGCTCTCCGCCAGGAACTCTTTCCCGATGGAGGCTTGATCATCGGACCGTCACACAATGTCCAGGTAGATACGCCTTTGGAGAACATCTTGGCTCTCTACGAAGCTGCGGGCAGCCTGGAAAGGTAGGTGGACCCTGTACAAGCGTCGTTCTGCCAAGTGGCCAATCAAGGGCTAGTCGACAAGCGCCCTAAGCAGGAGAAGTAGATGCCCCCAGAACTGCCGAATCCTGAGTCTTTCCCCTACGATGAATTCCTTGCAGTTCAGGAGGAGAGAGACCAGTTCATCTACGAGTGGGATCAGGGACTCCGCCGGAATCTATCTTTGCTTCAACAACATTACCTTTGGCAA
>JAKLPW010000075.1 GCA_022013675.1 Anaerolineae bacterium
GACCCGCGAACTGGTGGAGGAGGTTGCTTCCCTCTCCGACACGATCACGGCTGAGGTGTACAACTTCGCCCTGGACAAGGAGAAGGCCAAGGAATACGGGGTAGAGAAGATCCCGGCGGTGGCCGTGGTAGGAGATAAAGACTACGGCATTCGCTTCTACGGTATCCCTTCGGGCTACGAGTTTAGCTCCCTTCTCGAGAGCATCATGGACGTATCGGCCCAGGATTCCGGCCTCTCGGAAACGACCAGTACCTTCCTGGCGAGTCTGAAGGATCCGCTCCACATACAGGTTTTCGTGACACCAACTTGACCATACTGCCCCAAAGCGGTCAGTTTGGCCCACAAGATGGCACTAGAGAGCGACCTGGTATCGGCGGATACGGTGGAAGCGACGGAGTTTCCCCAACTGGCCGCCAAATACCGGGTGCAAGGCGTACCCCGTACCGTTGTCAATGAAACGATACACTTCGAGGGGGCTCTGCCAGAGGGACGCCTGGTAGCAGAACTGAAAAAGAAACTCGCGGCAGCCTGACGGACTCGACGGACTTCGGAAGTCTTCGCAAAGGCGGCATTCATCTGCAATCTGTTGTAGAGCTGCGCTGAATCCGGCACGTTTGCTGCGGGACATAGACTTCCGAGTCTCTCTTCTTCACTCCACGAGATCCTTCCCTTCGCCAAGTGCATTGGGATAGGGTTGGCGAGCGGGGAACTCATGTTGGTATACCACGAAGGAGAGCACACATGGACGTCAAGCAAGCCATGAACGAAAGAAGAGCCTACCGCTCCTTAGACCCAGTGACGATAACCCATGAGCTCATCCAAGACTTGGGTGAAAGTGCGCAGCTAAGCGCATCCTGTTTCAACAACCAGCCTTGGAGATACGTCTTCGTACACGATCCCGAGGTGCTGAGCGAGCTGCACGAAGCCCTCTTCAAGGGCAACGCCTGGGCCAAGGCCGCTTCCATGATAATCGCGGTCTTCAGCAAGAAGGACCTCGACTGCATCATCAAGGGCAAGGAGTACTACCTTTTTGACACCGGCATGGCAACAGCCTTCATCATCCTGAGAGCGACCGAGCTGGGACTGATAGCCCACCCCATCGCCGGATATGACGAGCAGAAGGCAAAAGAAGTGCTCGGCATCCCCGATGACATGACCCTCATCACACTGGTGATAGTGGGCAAGCACTCGGAGACCATCAGTCCGATCCTCTCTGAAAAGCAAGTAGAGTGGGAAAAGACAAGGCCAGAGAGGCTGCCTCTGAACGACTTCGTCCATGTGAACCACTTTCAAGCAGAGTAAGGGTGATCGCCTCTCCCGCTGTCTCATATAGCGAAGCGAGGAATCTGCGGCCTGCCGATCACTAGATTCTTCACTCCGCTACACTGCGTTCAGAATGACAACCCTCCTTGACTGTCCCCCCTTTCCTGATATACTTAATAATACAATCTACATCCGCAAGCTCACCGACGCCCATGTACCATAGCCCCTCGCGAGCAACCCTGTACCTTTGCCCCGCGCGGGCGACTCTGTAGCATAGCCCCTTCCGTTGTGGGCGTGGTGGAAGGAGAAGAAACAGAATGGCAGAACCCAAAGAGGCACCCTACGGCTCCTGGAAGTCACCCATCACATCGGATCTGATCGTCTCTGAATCGATCAAAATCGTAGAGATCGCCCTCGATGGAGAAGACACCTACTGGATCGAATCGCGCCCGTCCGAGAGAGGCCGCTGCGTCGTCGTGCGCCGGTCACCCGATGGGAACAGAACCGATGTCACACCCGTTCCCTTCAACGTTCGAACGCGGGTTCATGAATACGGCGGCGGATCATTCGTCGTCACGGACGGCACGGTCTACTTCTCCAACTTCAGCGATCAACGCCTTTATCGTCAGGACTCGGACGCCCAGCCACGCCCCATCACCCCAGAGGCCGACCTGCGTTACGCTGACGGCGTCATAGATCAACGCCATGGGCGTTTGATCTACGTGCGGGAGGACCATACCGATCCTGACCGTGAAGCCGTAAACACCCTGGTGGCTCTCGGCCTGGATGGCATGGACGGTGGCAAGGTGCTCGTTTCCGGCAACGACTTCTACTCCTCGCCGAGACTCAGCCCCGATGGTTCGCGATTGGCCTGGCTCACCTGGAACCATCCCAACATGCCCTGGGACGGTACCAAGCTATGGGTGAGCGAGATCAGGGAAGATGGCTCCCTTGGTCACAGCCAACGAGTGGCGGGCGGCGTTGATGAATCCATCTTCCAGCCCGAGTGGTCACCGGACGGTATTCTCCACTTCGTTTCTGACCGCACGGGCTGGTGGAATCTCTACCGCCGGCGCGATGGGCGCGACGAGCCGCTCTGCCAGATGGAAGCCGAGTTTGGGCTGCCGCAGTGGGTCTTCGGAATGTCCACCTACGCCTTCCAATCGGCGGATCGCATCATCTGCGCTTACACCCAGCAGGGAGTCTGGCACCTGGCCAGCATCGATACGGCCAGCGGCGAACTGAGCGCGATCGAGACCCCCTACACGTCCATCGGATCGCTCCGAGCAGCGCCTGGGCGTCTCGTCTTTCTGGCAGCATCGCCAACTGAGACCACCTCCCTGGTTCAGGTCAATCTGGCCACACACGAACTGGAAGTGCTCCGCCGCTCCAGCAAAGTCCAGGTAGACCCCGGGTACCTCTCCCGCCCGCGCCCCATCGAATTCCCGACTGAGCGGGACCTGAGAGCTCACGCCTTCTTCTACCCACCCAACAACCGCGACTACGCGGCCCAGCAGGGTGAAAAACCGCCCCTCCTGGTCATCAGCCATGGGGGACCAACAGCGGCGACTTCCAGCAAGTTCACCCTCTTGATTCAATATTGGACCAGCCGGGGTATCGCCGTCCTGGATGTGAACTACGGAGGGAGCACCGGCTATGGCCGGGCCTATCGCCAGCGACTGGACAACAACTGGGGCATCGTGGACGTAGACGACTGTACCAACGGTGCTCGTTACCTCGTCGAGCGGGGTCAGGTCGATCCCGAGCGACTAATAATAAGAGGGGGCAGTGCCGGCGGCTACACGACCCTATGTGCTTTGACCTTTCGTGATGTCTTTCAAGTTGGGGCCAGCTACTACGGCGTCGGTGAGTTGGAGGCATTGGCCAAGGATACACACAAGTTTGAATCTCGCTACTTGGATCGCCTGATCGGCCCCTATCCTGAGCGCCGTGACATCTACCAGGAGCGTTCGCCCATCAACCACATCGCGCGCCTCTCGTGTCCCGTGATCTTCTTCCAGGGACTCGAGGACAAGGTGGTCCCGCCAAGCCAGGCAGAGACGATGGTGAGTGCCCTGCATAAGAAAGGGGTTCCTGTAGCCTACATCCCCTTCGAGGGCGAGCAGCATGGCTTCCGTCGCGCCGAAAACATCAAGCGAGTCCTGGATGCCGAGCTCTACTTCTATGGGAAAACCCTCGGCTTTGAACTGGCCGAGCCGGTAGAACCGGTGCCCATCGAGAACCTGTAGACAGTTTCACCGTTGAGCCCCGCGTCGCCTTGAACGAATTCACGGCCTGGTACTGGAAACATGACAAATCATGTTATACTCCAATCTAACGTGTTTTAACACGTTTTGTGTTGCGGGCCTGGAACTCCATTCCGGGCAGGTCAAGCCTAGCTGAGCACACAGAGAAAGCCATCTTGATCGCCTCCGCGGGCTCAGCGAACTCCGCGGTTTACACGCAGTGAGATGTGGACGATCACCAAGAATGCCTCGAAAGGGAAGGGAGAGTGAGTTGTGTGCGGGATGAAACTCATTAGAAGGAAGTACGACAAGAGCTATTCTGAGAACCTGCTTTACCGAGAGGATCCAGACTCCCAAAGGAACAGAACCCGCCTGGCCGAAGTCATCCTGCACAAACGAGGTGGCCAGCTCTTAGAGGTCGGCTGTTCCAAAGGGCACTTCCTGAGGATGGCCCTCAAGCACTTCGATGCTGAAGGCATTGACATCTCGCAACACGTGGTGGATACTCTCAGGCCAACTCTCGGTTGCAGGGTTCAGGCTCTGAACATCGAATGCGCAGACCTTCCACCCGACCGCTACGATGTCATCGCGGCCTTCAATGTCTTCGAGCACCTGCGGAACCCTCGCTCTGTGGTCGAGAAGGCGTACGCCAGTCTGAAGGAGGATGGCATCCTCATCGGATCTGTTCCCAACAAGCGTGGGCCGGTCGGGTCAGTGGTAACAGCACTTACCAATCTCATGGACAGAACTCACTGCTCCACCTACTCTCCGGACCGGTGGGGGGGACTGTTCCAACAAGCTAGATTCGCAGAGATTGCCCTGTTCGGCGAGGTGAATCTCGGCAAGAACCTGTGCCTCTACGTCAAGAGCACTCTCTGGAGATACGTATCCACTAATCTCATGTTCGTGTGCGTCAAGTGAGCAGCAGCCCATCCGCCCGCCTGTTGGCGAGGGTCTCCGACCGAGCCCTATCTGATTTGGAGCCAAACCATGCCCTACTTCGAGATCGTCGCGCACCGGGGCGTCCCCACCGAAGCGCCCGAGAACACGATCCCCTCCTTCGAGCGTGCCATTGACCTCGGTGCCGACGCCGTCGAACTCGACGTTCGCCTGACCCGCGACCGGGTGCCGGTGGTCTACCACTACTTCTACCTCGATGAGGCTACGCCACTATCCGGCCCCATCTTTGACTACACATACGATCAGCTTCGGGATGTGGAAGTCCTGGGTACTGGTGGCAACAGCATCAAAGGATGCAGAATCTCGACGCTCGGGGAGATTCTGGAGACCCTGGGCGGGCGAATAGACCTGGAGATCGAGATCAAAGGACCGGAGCCAGAATCCTCAGGAATCATCGGCTCTATTCTGCTTGACTACAAGCATCTCTGGCCGTCGATCGGGATCACCTCCTACGAGCCCGCGTTGCTCCTCGACATCAAGCAGCTCTGCTCAGGACTGCCGACCGACCTGCTCTTCCCCCGCTCCGAAGAGTGGATGGGGTTGGATGTAGTCGCGTATGCGTCCGCCCACCGCGCCAGGCTTGCCGGTGCCAGGGCCGTACATCTGCATCCCTCGCAGCTTTCGCCAGAGGTCGTTTCCACGGTGAGATCACACGGGGTAGATATCCACGCCTGGGACGTGAACGACGAAGAATCGCTGAACAGGATAGTGAAACTGGGTATTCCCAAGATCTGCACCGATGAGCTTCAGCGCGCACTCGACTTCCGCCGGCTGATCTAGCGGGCATCATTCAGACATAGAGATCATTCGTGGAATTCGTAAATTCGTGCTATTCTTGATCCTCTCGTTTTTCTCAGCATCCAGGAGACCGTTATGCAAAGGAGCCAGCGCGGGTTGGTCGAGGACTTCGCCAGACA
>JAKLPW010000076.1 GCA_022013675.1 Anaerolineae bacterium
ACAAGAAGGGAGCCGTTCCCGACGTGGCTTGTCCTCACTGCGGGGCGGAGAACCCGGGCACGGCCAAGAAGTGCAAGAGCTGCGGTGGCAGCCTGACGAGGGAGCAGGTCGAGAAGCGGGTGCCTGTTCGCAAGGGGGGCGTTGTTGCGACCCCGGTGAAGTCCAGGAAGGGAATCTTTGGCTGCTTCTTCCTGGCCTTCATTCTAATGGTCGCGGCGGGTATATTCCTCACCAGGGGCTGCTCCGAGTCGTCGGGGGTGGTGCAGGACGTCCAGTGGACCTATACCATCAAGGTAGATGCACTGGTCCCCGTCACGGCCGAAGCCTGGCGCAATGAGGTGCCAGCCGGAGCACGGATTGGGAATTGCACCAGAAAGGTGCGTAGCATCGAGCAGGAGCCGGTCCCGGGCGCTGTCGAGGTCTGTGGCACGCCCTACGTGGAGGATACCGGCACCGGAACGGGAAAGGTGGTGCAGGATTGTGAGTACCACGTGAGCGATGAGTGGTGCACGTACACCGTGATGGAGTGGAAGGAAGCGGTCAGTGAAGAGGTCGCCACGGGCAACGATTTCAACCCCCGCTGGCCGGTGGTTAGGCTGGGTTCGGATCAGCGCGAGGGAGAGCGAATTGAACGCTATACTGTGACCTTCCTGGCCGATGACAAGACCTACACGTACGGTCCTCGCAGCCTGTCGGAGTTCCGCACGTTCGAGATCGGGAGCAGGTGGGACCTGACGACCAACGCCTTGGGAGGGATTACGTCGGTGACGGCGCGCTGAGGAGGGGCGGACTCGCCAGGAAGAGCTCACGCAAAGGGTGAAAGGCGGTCAGCTATCAGCAGTCAGCGATCAGCTTGTGCAGAGAATTGCCATCTCGCAGGGCGGCCCTGTGGGCATGGCTCTTTCAGCCGAGGTTCTGGACGGCGTATCAGATATTTCTTCCACTGTGTCTGAAGAATTGACAGCAGGGCAGACGCGTGGGGGCGAAGGCGTGAGGGCGAACACGTTGGTCCGCCCGTACGAGCGAACGTGCGAGCGAAAGAGAAAGGATGGCACGATGAACACCAAGAAGTTCACGATCCTACATTCTAATGACATGCACGGCGATTTCCTGGCCGAGGTGAAGGGATCTGGTGGCACGCTCATCGGTGGACTGGCGCTCCTCTCGGGCTATCTCAACAAGGTTCGGGAGGAAGAGGAGAACGTCCTGTACGTCATATCCGGTGATATGGTGCAGGGCTCGATGATCGACTCGGAGTTTCGGGGGATCTCCACCATGGAGATCATGAACTACCTGGCACCGGACGTGGTAACCCTGGGCAATCACGAGCTTGATTATGGATTACCTCACTTGCTCTTCCTGGAGAAGATGGCGAACTTTCCGATAGTGAACGCCAATCTCTACATCGCTAAGTACCATCGGCGGCTGATGCAACCGTACGTCATCCTGCAAATGGCTGGGTTCGACATTCTCTTCATCGGCATCGTTACTGATGCGGTCCTGCAATCGCTCACGATGGATACGCAGATCGCCAGTTTCATCTCACTGGAGGAAGCCTCAACTGAGGTAGGCAAGATTTGCAATGCCTACAAGGACGAGGATATTGACCTGACGGTGCTACTTACCCACATCGGCTTCGATTCGGACAAGGAACTGGCAGCGATGCTCGATCCCCAGTGGGGCGTGGATCTGATCATCGGGGGACACTCGCATACCATCCTGGATCGGCCCGCGAAGGTCAATGATATCCTGATCACTCAGGCAGGGGTGGGCTCGGACCAGATCGGGCGCTTCGACATCGTCGTGGATGACGACACCAATAGCATCGTGGAGTACAAGTGGCAGCTCATACCGGTGGATAGCAGTCTGGCAGAGCCTGACCAGGAGCTTCAGGCCTACATCAACTCCTTCAAGGAGGTGGTGGACAGAAAGTACAACACCATCGTCTGTCGGCTGGCCCGAAAGCTGACCCATCCTTTGCGTGAGGAGGAGACGGATCTGGGCAACTTGTTCGCCGATATCTTCGGTGGACGGGCTGGCGCAGACGTGATGTTCCTGGGCAGTGGCTCAATCCGGGGGACCTCACTGGGGCCGCTGGTCACGTTGGGCGACCTCAGGAGCCTCTTTGCTTTCGATGATGCGCTCCATAAGTTCGCGGTCTCGGGGGCCCAGCTCAAGAGCATATTCAGGCATATCATGAGGCTGGATAACCGGGATGGGGAAGGAGAGTGCTATCAGGTCAACCAAGGAGTCCAGGCGGTCTATGTGGATGCTACGGGGGAGTTGGAATCGCTGACTTTGGACGGCGAACCGGTGGCCGATGATGGGGAGTACACGATTTGCTTGCAGGGTTTCCACTTCAAGAACTCGGGTCCGAATCTGGGCCTGACGAATGAGGAATTGACGGCGCTGGAACCCCCGCGAGTGGTGACGACGTCGGCGCGGGATGTGCTGGAGGAGTACCTGCACGCGAAGCAGCACCTGGATGCTAAGGTGGAGGGGCGGCTCGTGTACAAGTAGGGGTAGGTCTGGAATCACGGATGCCACGAATGGACGAATGGCACGAATGTGGTGTTAGTTTGAGGGTCAAGGTCTGCTAGTGTGATGGGCAAGGTCTGCTAGTGTGATGGGCAAGGTCTCCTGACCGCAGCTTTGCAGGGGCTTGCCAGAAAGAGCTCACGCAAAGACGCAAAGGGCGCAAAGCTGGTAGCCGACAACGGGGGGGCTTTTCAGTTTCAGACGGTGAATTTCATTCGTTGGTCGTCTCTCCCCTCACGAGCATGTCCCCCCTCGGGGCAGCGACTCGCAAGCTATCCCTTCGTTGTCCCCATCTAGCCTGTGAACGTCACCGTACCCCAGCGACCAGTGCCAGTCAAAGTATGCCTGGGCTTCGGCCTGAGTATCCAAGTCGGAGCATCTGTTGAGATCCGCGTAGCACTCGCAGGAACCTGTGGGGGAGAGGCCGCCTCACTGCAGGCTGCTCGCACCTGGGTGCAGCTATGCGGGACCTTCGTCTAGCACTGTTCACCTCCATAGTGGATTTATGGAGAGTTGTGTGTCGGCGAGCAGTGTCCCTACAAGGACGAGGTCCTGTGCAGCTACTGAGTCACAAGGCTAATCTCCACGGGTAGCCCTACCCTCATGAAAAACCTTGCGAACGACTGAGAAAGATGTTCTCTGTACGGAGGCAAGAGACGAATCCTCGTACATCGGTTCCTACAAAGCCTAACCAGGCCAGCATAAGGGACGCCATATACGTTGCGAAATTCAACAACCGAGGGTTCTCTCTCGAACCCCTCAAGATCGCATGAGTTCAGCAAATGGTATCCTGGATACTCCCCTCTCTTCAGCCTCTCCTGCCCCTTGCCCTTGAAAGCACTACTATTCTGTGCCATCAGACTGAGAGGCCAGACCGGGCAGACGAGGACCAGATCGACCTTCCTGTGGTTTGGGTCAAGGTCGCACGACTGGCTCATTACAACGACATTGTACTCCAAGACCTCAGCGTTTGCCTCTCCTGGCTTGATATCCTCGGAGGGCACGATCACAGGACAGGAGTCAATGAAGTCGCCTTGCTGAAGAGGTTGATCTGGATAGATCACGTCATACCAAGGATATTGAATCATAGAGTGGGGCACCTCTTCGCTCTAGATGGCGTCGTCTTCCGCGATGAAGGGTTGCGCCTTCCTTATGCCCGTAACGTTCAGCTTGATTTGGTATCTCCGCAGGGGAGCCATACGAACCACAACATCAGATCCGAACGGCTCGTCGCCAATCGCTTCTTCGAAAGGCTCTCGAATTAACAGGCTTTCACTCTTCGGCTCGAATCGAGGGTAAACTGACGAGACATCCATCTCAACTCCCCGCGACAGCGCGAAACCGTCAAACGCAGCCAGGAAATTCACCTCCAGCCACAGATCTGTGGCTGGAGGTGTGTATGCCGAGCCATCTGGAGTTTCCTCGGGTGGATAGCCTCCTACCGTCACCACGTCACCTTGGTACACGCTGCCAGGTAGCTGCCCGCCGAGTGCTTCTCGCAATGTAGGGCTCATTCGAATCTCCTCTGCAGATCGCCTTCAATGGTCTCAAAAAACCAGTCCTCTGTAACTCCGTGGGCCTTGTCAGCCCAGCCAAGGATGACCTCCTTGCTTTGAGGAGCATCCTCACCGGACGACTGTATGTTCGTTTCCCACACCACGCTGGGACTGCCCTCCCTCTCTCCCCTTGCGAACCTGACATGCAGTGTACCCTTGGGATCCTCCAAGGCAAACGAAAGCCTCGCATCAAGACCTAGAGGGACCCGTGTCACTTCTGTGTTCTCAAACAAAGCTTCGTCCATCTCTATGCTTATCTTCAGTTCGTCCTTCAGGAAATGGAATAGATCACTCCTGGAGTAGTCGAATTCAACTGCGTTGATATACCTGAGTAGTACTCTGCTGACCCGAAGACCTCTCTCGGCATCCAAGTGGGCCTCGAAAAGAGCCCCGACTAGCGCAACGATCCTTCGCTTGAAGTCCTCCCAGGTGTATTCCCTGGTATCGTTCAGAGTGACTACTCCTGGCCCGACCTGCACGAGGGGCCATTCGCCGTCGGCACACCGGAACCTGTGTTGGATCACATACCCTGCGATCTCCTCGGGTATCGTCGCCGTTGGCAAGGGCTCATGGAAAGGATAGTCTTCCCGAACTCGCTCATATAGCCTCCCAACCAGAACTCCGTAGTGGGGGTCAACACGAATGCCACCCTGCTGACTCTGAAGCTCCCAACGTAGCTCGAATATAGCCTCTACCAGAGGCTTGTTCCTCAGGATTCTCGTTTTCATCTGTCACCCTTGAACGATTTCCGCTCAATGTCATGTAACGCGTGGAACTATATCTTATTATACCATGGCTGTCAAGCCCCACGCATGCTGATTTTGTCCGCAGATCCGGTATCAACCATAGAACATTGTCCTCGACAGTCTCTCTCAGGCATTCGAGGGAGCGAGTGACACGGAATTGACTACGTGTTCCGCCGGCAATCTGCGGACGTGACGTCTCGAGAATGCTCAGGCAAAGGTTCTCAAGAATCCCAAGCTCTTCCAAGCCACTCAGCGACGTTTCGAGGGGCATTTGGGCATCCGTGGCTACTTCACATATACACACTTCATGGCCATTGTCGAGATGTGCCTATAACCTAGCCTTCGCCATGACCGGATCAGCCAGCCAGCTCGAACCTAGCTCAGCTCCCCAAGCGACCGCCGTATCTCCTTCAGATCCTTGTCAGTAATGCCCCACAACTCAGTCGCTGCGTGTTCCACCTCCGTCTCGACCGATGCGAGGCTAGTCTCATCGCCTGCTGCCACCAACCCCAGCCCTTCCAGCGTCGCACCAAGGGCTTTCTAGACACCGACACTCCTACCCGTGAGAACTGGAGGTCGTCCCATTCGTTGGTCGTCCTATGCCAAGGCAAGCCCGTTCGTAGTAACCGCTTCAGCGGTTTTCAATGGCTCGGACGGATTGAGCACCAGTGTGGTGACTTCTCCCCAGGCATAGCTCTCACCCATTCTGACCGTGGTCGTGACCACTCCATGATCGACTAGGGCATGATAGAAGTTCCGGCAAGTTGGTCGCGTTTACCAAGGATTGGAAATCTTTGTCTGAAGATGAAGAAGTGCCCCCAGGCACGAGAACCCGCACCACGACAGCCCCTGCGGGGGCTTTTTAGTTTCAGGCAGCGAATTCTATTCGTTGGTCGTCTCGTACGTCTAGCCCCTTAGGGGCTTTTGCAGTTTCAGACGGCGAATTCCATTCGTTATCCTGGCTAAACCGCCTCGACAACGAACAGGCACACCCCGAACTACTCGTCGAGTTGCACGAAATCGCATTGACCCAGCAACGAATCCCGCGCCAGGCCGCTCTCGCGCTCGATGCGCTGCAGGTGGTAGCTCAGTTGCGCACGGTCATGGTTCCAGATACGAGTGGGCACGGGGAACAGCGTGAAGACCATCAAACCCTTGTCGGGCGGGCACTTCTCCCGAAGTTTGGCTATGTCCGTGATGATCCGGCTGATGTTGCGGCTGATGGGCCGTGTCCTGTTCTCGAGTCCGTCGGCCCGCCAACTGGTGTTTGAGGTCTTCAGTTCTACGTACCAGGTCATGCGGTCAACCTGGAATGAGAGATCGGCTCTTCCCCCGCGAGGACATGGGGGCTCGATGTTCACGGTTTTGACGCCCTCGTGAAGGGCAAGGGCCGCAGCCAGTTCCATTTTGAGCCATCCCTCGTACTTGGCGCGTTGCGGTACCGCGACAGCCATCACATCTGCGCGGCGGAGTGTAATGTCTCTCAAGATGATCTTCACAGTGTTCGGCACGAAATCCACAGCTACAGCTTCCCCCCGGTAGGCCTGATCCAGCATATGGGCGACTCCTCATCGCTTCCGTTCGGGACTCTTGTACAGTCTAGTCTCAAGATGATCCCACTTTCCTAAGCGTCAATCTGCAGCAGGACGATGGATCATGGCGACAGCGACATCTCACGCCCCGGTACGGCGAGGCGGTCCAGCTCCAGGTCTCCTATGGTGCTAGCTTCTTGATGCTCTTCCAGAAGGTCTTGCGGTGCCCTCTCTCATTTGAGGGCGCTTTGTTCGTGGACCAAGAATCTATCGCAATGCTTGTTGAGGACGACTATCTATCTCCACGAGCATTTCCTACACAGAATCGCGTCCGTTGAATCGCAGGTGGCGCCTCGACCAGCTCGAACCTGTACCAACGCACTTGTCTCCTCAGAGTAGATTATTGCAGCTTTCCACGACCTGGGTCACCTGCGCATCTGTTAAGCCACCGGGGTGACCCTGATCAAACCTCCCGCCGAGATGGGGCAGGAACCGCGAGGGGACTTGATTCACGGGGGACCCATACACCACACGCATACGGGAATGACTGACAACGCACGCAGCCCGTGCCCGCGTGATTGCCACGTACAGCATCCTGGCAGCTTCAAGGACCAGCCCTGGGTAGCCGTGGCGCCACATACCGGGCAGCAGACTCTCTTCAAGCCCTGGGATGAACACCACTCTAGCCGATAGGCCCTTGGCCCCGTGCATTGTCATCATCCGGACCTTGGGGGGAAGCACACCCCCTTCGGGCAGTTCGAGTCCAATGCGGTCGTAGATGGCCTCTAGCAGAGAGGCCTGCCGTTCATCTGTGTCGGCCCCCAGGTAGGTGCGAAGCTCCTCCAGTGTCATGTCCGGTGGCAGGTGGTTGATCGTTTCGGATAGCTTCGCAGAGGCATTGTGATCGAAGACGGATTGCACAATGGCTCGGAGCTCCGCAAGTCGCTGAGAGATAGTATCTTCTGAACGCCAACCCTTGATCTGGTCGAGCACAGCCCTGGCTTGCCGCAAAGCGGATATCTGGCGCCCTGAGAAGATCCCCGCGGGGAGGAGAAGCTGATGGAATAGGTCTCGATAGTTCAAGTTGTTCTGAATGACCAGCTCTGCGATGCTGTTGCAAATTCCGACGCCTACCTGCGGACGAAGTCCAAGGATCAACCGATGGGCGACGTAGTCTTCAGGATCGCAAACCAGCCTGAGCGTGGCGAGCACGAAACGACCTGATGGAGTGTCCACGAAGCCGGCCGCAGGTGGGGGTTCGAATTGAACGCCCTCGCTCTCGAACTGCTGCTTAAGTATCCCCAGCAGGCTGGGTCTGCTGCTAATGAGAATGAGTATCTCCCGAGGAGGCACTCCATTCTGTATCAACGATTTACACGACTTGGCGATGGCCCTCGCCTCCTGGGCGCCACTACGGAACCACCACCGGTGTACGACACCATCCTCAGGTGGGTCGGAAGCCTCATACAGGGACCTCACGGTTTTGGGAATGCGTCCTGGGCCAGAGTGCGCTCCAATCAGGGAAGTCGCGGCGCCGAGCACTGACACAGTGCACCGAAAGCAATCGCCCAGCTTGTGGTCTGTGGCGAGCGGGTACTTGGAGGTGAAAGCCTGGATGCCACTGGGTGATGCAAAGCGGAACGAGTAGAGGCTCTGATCGTCGTCGCCTCCTGCGAACGTGCCTACGCCGCTGGCAATGAGCCGGTCTACGAACTCGAGATCGGATGGGTTCAGATCCTGGAACTCATCCACAACGATGTGTTTGATGCCAAGGAGTCGGGCAGGCTCAAGAAGGCCCGCTGCCATGTGATTCACACATTGGCGGACGATCTCGCCCGGAAGGACGCAGGAATAGGCCTGCGTCCTTGGTCCGTGGAAGGCCTTGAAGGCCGATCGTTCCTCATCGCTGATTGGGGGGTCAGGCGGTACATAGCTGGGCGCTGCCCATTGACCAGTGCTGCAGAACGCCTCGTATTCGCGGCGGATCTTGGTGCATCGATCCGGTGTGTAGCCGGATCCAGCACAACCAGGCACGTATCCTGACGTTCGGGAGAACTCCTTGTCGAATACGTGCTCGAGTTCCCAATCGTCCATCACCAGTGGATCCGCAGGATATGCGAGGAGCCGGGCCATGCGAAGCGTACTCAGCGCGAGCGAGTGGAGGGTTGAAACACTTACTCCATCGACGCTTGGCTGCCCATTCTCGCTGCAATACCGATGAACTCTCCGGCGCAGATCGAGAGCAGCCGCGCGAGTGAATGACACCACAAATATGCTATCCGGGCGCATCCCCTGCGACAGGAGCCAGCGCACTCTCTCCTGAATAGCATAGGACTTCCCTGTCCCAGGGCCGGCGACGAGACGTACCTGGGGGCGCGCATCGTGCGCAGCCGCGTGTTGCTTGGCCTCCGCCGTCTTCTTCTGTTGCTCCGTGATCGCCATGGCCTATTCTCCGATCTGGTCGTGACGGCCAGGATCCCAGGCTGGTGCATGCGCCTCACTGCGTGCTGGCCAAACCAAGCCTCTTGATGCGACTCTGGATGGCGCTCGGCTGCCTGCCCAGATCGGACGCGATGTCCCTGGTACTTTGGCCTGCGGCGACCATTTGCTCTAGGCGCTGTTCTTCCTCTGTACTCCACTTTTCGTAGGCCCGAGGGTGTTCGCGTCGGATGTCAGATAGCCTCTCGTGGTAGTCAGAGGCCTCCGCGCTCGCCACCTCAAGGGCTTCGCGAGCCGCTGCGAAGATATCCGAGTAGGTCATGTCAGGGTGAACAATCAAGACTTGCTCGTAGGAGTGTCCCTCCGCTAGCATCTGGAGAACGGCCAAAGATGTTGGACTGAGTCCTTCGCGTCTCCCACCCATCTACCACCTCCGCTGTAGCATGACTCGTCGTGTCAGATCTTGGCGCGAACTAGAGACCATATCGAAACGGGCGCAACAGCCTAAACCTTCCCGGGCTGACACGCTCGAACAACTCAGAAGTACCTCCCGGATTCCCGAGAGAGTGCTTGTGCGGGAACGTATTACAGGTCGCGTCGCACAACTCGGGGCAGGCATGTCGGATGTCCGCACCACTGAAGGGTTCTTTCAGTTGGCCAGACTCCACCACGGAGATAATCGCTCTGTATACTATGTGATCCGCCACACCTACACCTCCTACAACTCTCCCCGGAATGCCCGATCCAGCACCGATGGCAGCAGTGCCCCCAACTCTACCTGCGTCGCCTCTTGCAAGGCAGTGAGTTCATCCACCTGGTCTTGCAGGTCATCCAGGTGCGCGACTATGCGGTGTTGGTCATGGACATCAGGGAGAGGTATTTCCATCGAGGTGAGTATCTGCTGGTTGAAAAACGTGCGGGTAGTCCCACGACACATCTCATCAATCTGCTTGTGGATCAGCGCAGAGCTGTTCAAGAGCTGACACACTAGGCTTAGATCGCACTCGTCGGTATTGAAGCGCAGCCGCATCAAATTGGACGACATTATTGCTAAGCCCCCAACATTTCGCACAATACAGCAACGACCAACCGTCCCTGACCGCGCAACAATCGCATCTCCGTTGACGAGTCTATACCTAGTCAGTGCGTCTGCCTTTCTCTCAGAGATGTAATCGCAGCGATCTGGATGGAACTTGTCGCGATCTACACATGCGATGCCGATCAGGGGGACGCCACGGGCTCGAAAGTCCGACTTACTAAGCAGTGTGCCAAACGGTCCCGTACGGATCCCGTCCTTGCCCCTTATCAACAAGTCACCGAGGGTGAACCAATTCCAGCGTGGCGGCAACTCGCTATCCTTGGATCGATCGAATCTTCGGTCAAGCTCGCTGCTGAGCAACGCTTCCGCCTCCTCCCGCGCCTCGGCCCGCAGCGCCTGGGCCTCCTCGATGAGCGCTGCCAGTTCCTCGATGCGGGCCACGATGCGGCGCTGTTCGTCGAGAGGGGGGAGGGGGATTTGTAGTTCCGGAGTGTGATGAGACCGTATGGAAGCGTAGTTGGTGGAGCCTCGCACGACCTCTTGGAATTGTTGCTCGACGGCCCCAGACCGGATATAGTATTCGAGGAATCTCGGATGGCAAACCTTTTCGTCTATCTCGTACAGGTAATAGTGGCTACTCACAATGGCTCCAGCAAGCTCTAGCGGGACGACACCCACGCCGCCAACTTTAGCGTCGATCTCGGCTACCAACAAGTCACCCGCTTTTATTGCTTGCTGCTTCTTCGTCCTGAGTTGGCTGCCGTATATTTCATCGCGCAGGACAACTCCCTGAGCGTGGAGCCTCACCGTGACGCGTTTGTATTGCTTCGCATCATCAATGACAAAGAACTCTTTTCGATGCTTCAAGAAGGCTTTCATCGGTGCAAGCTCAAATCCATTGGTCATGATGGCGACTCCTTGGATATACGGCCCATCCGCTGCCCCTTTCCCAGGATTATCCGGGGTAAGCCATCAAACCTGCCATCATTGCGCCCTCGATGGTTCCGTCCACGTACTCGGAACCTGGGAAAAACCATTCCTCTGGATCGTAGCGCTCCGAACTATACTTGTAGATGGCGAACTCCCACTTGTTCATGTCTCCAGTGTACTTCAAACGGCAAATGGGGCCGACTCGTCCGAAATCACTTCTGTCCAGATAGAGGTAGCTTCCTTTGTAGCGAGTCGTGTAGAAGCAACTCGGATCCTTACTCCCTTCATCGAAGCGCGCAACGATTTCTTCAACTTGCGCTCTGACCTCATCTGGGATTCTTCTTGTGGTCATTGACTGTCCTCCATCTATTTGGTGATCACTTGGTCGCGTAGGCGAAAGCTAGCCCCAGGATCGCAGCGTAGTCCTTGGCCTGCTGCATGCCTCTGCCGGCTTTCTCGTGCGCGGGCTTGGCTTCGACCACCGCGATGGTGA
>JAKLPW010000077.1 GCA_022013675.1 Anaerolineae bacterium
CTTCATATATACTGAGTTATAGTGAATCATGGAGATTCACCCCAACTTGGCTACGCTGCCGAACATGAATGTTGTAGGGTCAGAACTCTGGAGAAGAGGTGCTCCCCGTAGGTCAGCATCGCGAGCCGACAACACTGTATCGGTCAACTTCAGTATCCCGCTGATTCGCGTTGCTGGAAGATGGTCACAGAGTTTGCTTTGACGCAGCCTGCTTAGGTGGCCATCCCCTGGACTGAGAAGATACAACGTTCAAGATTGCATTTGCGAGACAATAACCCCAGTAGGAGGCAAAGATAATGGCCAGTGCGCAGATCCTGATTGTTGAAGATGAGATCATCGTAGCGGAGAACATACGAAGCAGGTTGATAGGTCTGGGATATACTGTTCCTGCTGTGGCCTCTTCTGGAGAGGAAGCCATTCAAAGAGCAGCAGAGACGCAGCCGGATCTGGTGCTAGTGGATATTGAGCTAAAAGGGCCTATGGATGGCGTGGAAGCGGTTGAGCAGATCCGTGCCAGCCTCGACATTCCGGTGATCTATCTCACTGCCTATGCAGATGAAGACACACTGCGGCGAGCAAAGATAACTGGACCATCCGGGTATATCCTCAAGCCGTTCGAACTAAGAGAATTGCACATTGCCATCGAGGTGGCCCTTTTCAAGCACGAGATGGAAAGAAAACTGAGAAGCCGGGAGCGTTTCATCACCCGCATCCTTGAGAGCATCCCTTCCTCTCTGCTCACTATTGACCGCAAGTTCAGGGTGGTATCTGCCAACCGGAATTTCCTGGTGAAAGCAAGGAGGAGCGAATCGGAGACCATCAGGAGGAGAATCGACGAGGTCTTCTCCCCCGCTGTCCTGGCTTCCAGCAAGCTGGAGGAGAGGATAACCAAGGTCTTCGAAACCGGTGAGCCCTTTGGGGGTGGGCAGATGGAAAGGCTTCCCCGCCTTCCCGGCCGCGTGTACTTCTATCGGATCAGCCCTTTGAAGGACGAGAAGGGCGAAGTGGAAAACGTGGTAGTGTTGATGGACGATGTCACGGAGCAGAAGCGTCTGAGCGAGGATGTAAGGCGTGCCGAACGACACCTGGCCAGCGTCGTGGATAGCGCCAATGACCTGGTGGTCTCGATGGACTCTGAGGGGAGCATATTGACCTGGAACAGGGCCGCCGAGCGCATCTCAGGCCTTGAATCCGACGAGGTGAAGGGCAAGCACCTGGCTAGCCTTTGTGTAGAGGAGCATCAGCAGGACATGCGATCACTGCTTGTGCGGCTGGCAAAGGGCCAGTTCACGGAGAAAAACGAGGTCAGCCTGAGGACCAAGGACGGAAAGGAGGTCCCTATCGCCTGGGCCTGTTCGAGCATGCTCGACGATGAGCGCCGGATCGGGGGTCTCGTTGCCGTTGGGAGGGACCTCGCCGAGAGAAAGCTGTTGGAGGCTCAACTGATCAAGTCGGCCAAGCTAACTTCTCTGGGCGTCATGGCCGGGGGAATCGCCCACGAGATACGCAATCCCTTGGCGATAAGCTCGGCCGCCGCCCAGCTCCTGCTGGAGAGCCCCGGTGACGAGAAACTGCGCGATGAGGCCTCCCGGAAGATATGGTCGGGCATCCAGCGGGCTTCCTACATCATAGAGAACCTGCTCAGGTTTGCCCGTCCCCCTCAGGAGCGCATGACATCGATGGACATAAGCGAGTCCCTTGAGGAGACGTTGTCTCTGTTGGCCAATCAGCTCAGGGTACAACATATAGAGCTGCGGAAGGATCTTGCCCCCGGTCTTCCGCCGGTGATTGGCAACAAGACGTTGCTGCAGCAGGTTTTCAGCAACATGATCCTCAACGCCTGCAACGCCATGCCCGACGGGGGGAGCCTGACGATCGCCACCAGTGCGGGGTCCGATGACCAGGTGCAGATAGAGTTTGCCGACACCGGTTGTGGCATTCCGAAGGAGGATTTGAGCAATATCTTCGATCCATTCTTCACCACCATGCCTGTTGGCGAAGGGACGGGGCTGGGCCTTTCCATAAGCTATAGTATCATAAAAGAGCACCAGGGGACAGTGGATGTGGAAAGCAAGCTAGGGATGGGAAGCACCTTCACCATCAGGCTGCCCATAGGGACAGATCAAGAGAGGAGACGCTGATGCCTGAACCAGGCAACCGACCCAATGTCCTGGTGGTGGACGACGAACCTGATATGTGCTGGGCCCTGGAGAACATCCTCAGCCGTGAGGGGTACCAGATCACGACAGCGAAGAATGCCAGAGAGGCTTTGGAGCTGGCAAAGGAAAAGCACTTTGAGGTCTTCTTCATTGACGCGAAACTCCCGGACATGGATGGCGGTCAGTTATCAGATCAAATTAGAAAGATAAATTCCAAAGCTGCCATCATCATGATTTCCGGCTATTTCTACCAGGAGGACAAGGCTATCGAAGAAGGGCTTGCCCAGGGTCTCTATGTCGGATTCATCAGCAAGCCCTTTGAGTTGAACGAGGTACGCTCAGCAGCCAGGACGGCCCTGGAAGTGGCTGCGGGCAGGGGATGAGTGAGCGCTGCTTTAACACTGTGGCAGGAGGGGAGTTATGGCCTGTATCTACGTTGTTGACGATGAGAAGGATCTCACGTGGGCGCTGGAGAAGAGCTTGAGCCACGAGGGTTACCAGGTGGTGGCTGTCAACGACGGACTGGAAGCCCTGCGACTAATGCGCCGACGGCGCCCCGACCTGGTGATTCTGGACGTCGTGATGCCTCAGATGGATGGCATGGAGGTCTGTCGGCGCCTCCGGGCCGACCCCATACTCAGCGCTATACCTATCCTTTTCTTGACGGTCCAGGAGACCGTCGAACAAAAGATAGAGGGCTTCGAGGCTGGATGCGATGACTATCTGGCCAAGCCGTTCGACCTTACAGAGTTGAAGTTGCGTATCAAGGCATTGTTGCACCGCAGCAAGCTCTGGCCTCATGATGCACCTCCCACTCACCTGACGGTCGGTTCCCTGACCCTCGACTTGCTGACTTTCAGGGTGAGCGCGGAGGAGAAGACTGCTTTGCTTACGCCAACGGAGTTCGACCTGCTCTACTGCCTGATGGGCCATACCGGCGAGGTCGTCTCCTCCCAGACGTTGCTGTGGGAGGTGTGGGGATACCACTCCGGCACTGGGGACCCGGCTATGGTGAGGTGGCATGTAAGGAAATTGAGAGAGAAGATCGAGCCCTCCCCTGGCAATCCCATCTACATCCTCACCGTTCCCCGCCACGGCTATACCGTCCCCCGATGACGGGATAGGCAATCCACTTTTCGGCGTTCCCAAAACTTCACCTTCTGCTTGCAGGAGATGAGGTAATCTGCCTCATCTTTACGCAAGGCCCACGCATCTTTACGCAAGGCCCACGCAACCCCCACACTACCTTTACCCACAAATGAAGATGGATGTGATATAATTGGCCTTGAGATAGGGAGGGCGTACCCGCTGCCAGATAGGTACGCAAGCCCACGGGTTCGAGGCTTAGTAGCTGCTGCGATCTGGTACTTTGCACTGGAGCTGACGATGAACCAATGCGAGATGAACCAATGCGAATGGGTCGTGCCAACCACCTCCTCGATTGATTCGATTTTCATCCATCTGTTCCTACTCCGGATTCAAGCCGTTTATGTCCCTGGATGGGGCCTGGACTGCGCTTGAGTCCTTTTTTTCGGCTCGCTGTGCGGTGGTCACGCCGCTTCCTGGTAAACACCGCACTGAAGATATATGTTCCACGAGCAATCCACTAGAGAAAGGAGGTGAATTAGAATGGCAGTCGAGAAAGCAATTGCGTCCTCGAGTTTGGTCGAAGTCATCGACCGGATCTTGGACAAGGGCATCGTGGTCGATGCTTGGGTCAGGGTCTCGCTGGTGGGTATCGAGCTGCTCGCCGTTGAGGCGAGGGTGGTAGTCGCCGGAGTGGATACCTTCCTCAAGTATGCCGAGGCCATCGGTCTTACCCCGCTAGCCGCGCCACCGGCCTAGAGGTAGGGTGACCAGGCACGACCGCACGTGCGGACGACGCTGGGGCCCTCCCCCGGTTTGCGAGGGCGGGCCTCAGCGTCTGCCACGCAGGATCTGATGCAGGGAACAGAACGATCAAATCAGGACGATCAATCAGGAAAGGAGGTGAACAAGAATGCCTAATGCTGAAGAGATGCGAAGCCTGGGCAGGGAGCTTATTGCCGCAACTGAGCAGAGAAAAGCGGCGATAGCCGGCCTCAAGGCAGATACTGCCAAGATGATGGTCGAGCTGGCCGAAGGGACGACGGCCCGTCAGGCTGAGGTTCTCGAGCTGGTGACTGTGCTGGGCCAGGACACTGCGGCCCGTACGGCTGGTGTTGCGAGCCAACTGGCTGGCTACAGGAGCGGTCATGCGGGTATGGCCGTGGAACTTCACGCCAAACTGAAGGTTGACAATGAAGCTCTGTTGGTTGCACTACGAAACCTGGATGCAGCCCGCGAGGTTGAGGTCTCAGAGATGCTGATCACGCTTGATGCCGAGCATCGAGCTATGGCGAAGGAGCTTCACGCGAAACTGGTCAAGGACAACAATGCGCTAATAAGTGCGCTGGCCGGGGGCACAAAGGCACGCAAGAAAGACGTTGAGAAGCAACTGGCCGCGTACCAGAAGGATCATGGGTCCATGGCCAAGGAGCTTCACGCCAAGCTGAAGGTTGACAACAAAGCTCTGATGGTTGAGCTACAAAACCTTGATGCGACTCGCAAGGCTGATGTGGCTTTGATGTTGAGCATGCTTGATACCGAACATCAGGCCATGGCCAAGGAGCTTCACGCCAGGCTGAAGGCTGATAGCCAGGCTTTAATGGTTGAGCTACAGTACCTGGATGCGGCTCGCAAGGCCGAGGTAACCAAGATGCTGGCCACGCTTGACGCCGAGCATCAAGCCATGACTGTGGAGCTTCACGCCAAGCTAAAGGCCGACAACGAGGCCCTGATGAGGGAGATGGCTGAAGGCACAGCCGCACGCAAGGCCGATGTTAGCGCAGTGATGAACGAACTAGCCGACGGCACGGCCACACGAAAGGCCGATGTCGAGGGCCAGCTTGTTGGGTACCGAAGCGAGCATGAGGCGATGGGTAAGGAACTCTACGCCAAGCTAAAGGCCGAGAACGAGGCCTTGATGGCCGAGCTAGAAAGCCTTGATGTGGCTCGGCAGGCTGAGGTGGCTGAGATGCTGGCCGGGTACGGCGCGGAGATGGAAGCGGCCAGAGAGGCGTGGCAGGAACACCTGAGGCCACCCGCACCACCGCCGCCACCACCACTGCCGGTCATAGAGGAAGTGGTTGAGCAGGTCATAGCGCCACTGCCAGTCGTAGAGGAAGTGGTTGAGCAGGTCATAGCGCCGCCGCCGTCAGTGGAGGAGGTCGTTCCCGATAGTCTGGTCGCGATCCGGGGCGTCGGGATTAGTACCCAGGAGCGGTTGAATGAAGGCGGTATCTTCACCTACGCGCAGTTGGCTGAGGCTAGGGTCGAAGAGATCGAGGCCACCCTTGGCCCAGCCGCCAGGCTGGCCGACGTGGAAAGCTGGATCGAACAGGCCAAGGAGTTGCGCAGATAAGCCGAAAGAAGGGTAGCTGGGCCCCGTTTCGGGGGGCCTGATGTGCTTCCGGCGACGGGGTCCATCCGTCCTTCTTTCTCTGTAGTTGCGAGTCAAGGGTCTCCGAGTAACCCAGAGTCTGGCCACTCTCGGGTGGTAGGATCCCCCGTACACGAACAAAGCGCCTTGTCCTGTTGGCCAAGACAAGGAAAGAAACCGAATTCCACGAGTCCTCTTGTGATTCTTCACGTTTCTCATGAGCATTCGTACGATTCGTGCGCCATCATGCACTTTTGAGAAAACCTAAGGAGTAACGAGTTGACTTTGAGGTCCTTGACTCGTGACTCGCTAACTCGCAAAAGGAGATGACTATGAGCATACAGATCGGGGATTTGAGGAGAGGGGGTTTTGTGAATGAGGGGCGACTCAGTGATCTAAGGGCCCAGAGAAAGACGCAGCAGGCTGGCTGGCAAGCGCCCGTGTCTCGGGAAGCGCCCGTGGTACAGGCCGCGCCGCGCCCTGACTTCATTGAGACCCCCCTCATCAAGAGCATCATTGACCGCGCCATGGCCTACATCCAGGGGGGCTTCCCGGTACACTTCCGCGGACCTACCGGCTGCGGCAAGACGACCCTGGCCTTGCGCCTGGCCGACGAGATGGGGCGACCCATCATGCTCCTGGTGGGAGACGAGGAATTCAGCACCTCCGACCTGATCGGCGGAGAGCACGGCTACCAGCGCAAGCGGGTAGTTGACAACTTCATCCACTCGGTGATGAAAACCGAGGACCGGTTGGACTACCGCTGGGTTGACAGCCAGCTCACCGTGGCCTGTCAACAGGGCTACACCCTGATCTACGACGAGTTCAGCCGCTCGAGGCCGGAGGCCAACAACGTCTTCCTGCCCGTTCTGGAGGAGAGGCTACTGATCCTGCCTACCATCAAGAGCCAGAAGGGGCACCTCAGAGTTCACCCCGACTTCTCGGCCATCTTCACCAGCAACCCCACCGAGTACGCGGGCGTGCATCCCAGCCAGGAAGCTCTCCTGGACAGGATGATCACCATCGACATCGGCCACTTCGACCGCGAGACCGAGGTGACCATCGCCCAGGCTCGAAGCGGCATCTCCCAGAAGGAGGCCGAGCGGATCGTGGATATCGTCCGAGGATTCCGCGAGGAGACCGAGGCAGACCCCACCATCAGGGCCTGCAATATGATCGCCGAGATCATGGCCCGGCAGGGCGACGATGGCGCTCTGAGCTTCGGGCAGGTGTGTCTGGACGTATTGGCGCGGGAGATCAACCCCCACGGCAAGCCCGACAGGGAGAGAAGAAAGGTGTTACTGGACCTCATCCGCAAGAGCAAGTGAGATTGGGAGGGGAAACGATGCCGTTGAGAACGATGGAACATGTGAAGGGGATGCACGACGTCAGGCACCAGCAGTCCATCCGCCACTCCACCGCACGAGGGACCGTCTTTCAGCAGCTCGAGCGACTGGCTCAGGAAAAAGAGAGAGCATTGACCCGGGCCAGGCTGTGGGCCTCAAAGCTGAAGCGGGGGGAGGAGCGGATCGCCGAGATCGACCGGCAGAGGGAGGCGCTGCTGAGGACCCTGGAACCGGTTCTCAGGGCTGAGCTGGAGAGCTTATAGCCAATCCCTCGGCTTCTTCTCCAAGGCGGGGGGCACCCTGGAATACTAGAGTTGTAGCAGCAAGTAGCAGGTTGCCATCTCCATGCCCGTTGGCCGGGGTTACTTGTTGCTATCAGGCCGGGCGCGCTTGCCTCCGCGAGGCTTCCCTCCCAGGATACGCAAGCGTGTTCGTTTGTCAGGGGTAGTCTTTATGAGCAAGGTGATCGGCATTGATCTGGGAACGACGAACTCGGTGATGGCCGTGATGGAGGGAGGCATGCCCGTGGTGATCCCCAATTCCGAGGGGAGCCGTCTCACCTCCTCGGTCGTGGCCGTCACCGATAACGGTGAACGACTGGTGGGTGAACTGGCACGGCGCCGGGCTGTCCTCGACCCTCTGAACACCATCTTCTCCATAAAACGCTTCATGGGCCGCAAGCTCTGCGATCAATCGGTGCAGTATGACCAGACGTGGGCACCCTACCGCTTGACCGCCGCGTCCAACGGCGACGTGCGGGTCAACGTGAACGGCCGGGCCTACGCACCGCCAGAGATCTCAGCCATGATCCTGCGAAAGATGAAGCAGGATGCCGAGGCGTACCTGGGTGAACCCGTTGAGAAGGCAGTGATCACAGTGCCGGCCTACTTCAACGACAGCCAGCGCCAGGCGACCAAGGAGGCCGGCAGGATCGCCGGGCTTGAGGTGTTGCGCATCCTGAACGAACCGACCGCCTCGGCACTGGCCTACGACTTTCCCCCTCGGAGACAAATGACCATCGCTGTCTATGACCTGGGCGGGGGCACCTTCGATATCTCCATCCTGGACTTGAACCACGGGGTCTTCGAGACGCTTTCCACCAACGGCGATACTCACCTGGGCGGCGACGACATGGATCGCAGGGTCGTAGACTGGATCTGCGACAACTTCGCGGCGGATGATGGGATCGACCTGCGGGAGGACAGGGTGGCCATGCAGCGGCTGAGGGAGGCGGCGGAGCAGGCCAAGATCGAGCTATCGACCAGGCTGCACACCGAGATCAACCTGCCCTTCATCGCCATGAATGGCGGTGAGCCCAAACACCTCCACATGCCCCTCAGCCGTTCAGAGTTGGAACGACTGGTCGCGGACCTGGTCGAAAGGACCGCCGGACCATGCCGGCAGGCCCTGGCAGACGCGGGGCTCAGGGCATCGGACATTGACGAAGTCGTCCTGGTGGGCGGCCTGACGAGGATGCCGGCAGTGCAGGAGAAGATCAAGGAGATATTCGGCAAGATACTGTACCGGGACATCAACCCCGAGGAGGCAGTCGGCCTGGGTGCTGGGATTCAGGCTGGCGTCCTGGTCGGCGAGGTCAAGGATGTGCTCCTCATTGACGTCACCCCGCTGACGCTTTCCGTCGAGACCAAAGGAGGGGTGGCGAGCCCCCTCATCAGGCGCAACGCCACCATCCCGGTTCGCAAGGGCCAGGTCTTCACTACCGCCAGGGACGACCAAACTGGCGTGGAGATACACGTGGTGCAGGGCGAGCGACCCATGGCTGTGGAGAACATCTCACTCGGTCGCTTCATCCTCGATAGCATCCCCCCTGCACCGCGGGGCGTGCCCAGGATCGAGGTTACGTTCAAGCTTGACGCCGATGGCATCCTGCAGGTCGCCGCCCGAGACAAGGCCACGGGCAGGGAGAACCAGATCACCATCACTGCCTCCAGTGGCCTGTCGGAGGAGGAGGTAGAGCGCATGGTCGCGGAGTCGGAGGTCTACGCAGAGCGGGACAGATCTCGGCGAAAGAGAACCAAGATGCTCAACCTCGCCGACAGCATGGCCTACCAGGCCGAGAGGACGTTGCGCCGCTGCGGAGACGGGCTGCTGCCGGCTCGCACCAGGGGGGAAATCGAAGGCCGGGTTGCGGCGCTGCGGGCCACTCTGCAGGGGGAAGAGATAGAGAGAGAGACCATATGGAACGCTATGGAGCAACTCTTCACGGTGATGCGAGAGCTTGTCACCGGCCAGCAGTTGCCGGCCGATAGCTGGTGGCACGGATTCCAGCTATCGAGGAAGCCCATCCGCCGGGAGACGTTGACATAGGCTGCGGGAGGGTCAGCGGGAGGAGCGTCCGAAGGGAGTGCAGTGACTTCCAGCGAGCTAGAGATCCTGAGGGCTATCCAGCGGGAAGGCGGGGTGGCGGGTGTGACAGCGCTAAGCGTTGCCTGTGATTTGACGTCCGGCTACGTGGATTACCTCTGTCGCTATCTGAAAAGGGGTGGACATCTGTCATTGGCCGGTCGCCCAGGGGTATACCAGCTCACCCCAAAAGGGGAGGCGGCAGTGGGAAAGACGACGCTTGAGCTAGGCCACTATCTTGAGACTCAAGAGCGAAGCGAGATAGCGCGGGCCCTCGATCATATCCTTACCAGCCTGCACGACCTTCAGAGACCTGACCGCCCGATGACCAGGCGGATCTGGGAGGGAGAGGGAATAGCGTCACGTCCGGAGAGGACTCACCGGGACGAGCAGATCACCGCCAAGACCGCCTTTATTGATCCGCTTGAAGGCACGGATGCCGAGATGGAGGCGAGCTTCGACGAAATCGGCACGCTCGAGGAGACGGCCTCCGATATCGCGGAGGCTGTTGCCGCCCTGCGGAAACTGAAGGCGGGCACCGAGGAGGATGAACAGGAGAACTAGATATCATGGCAAAAAAGGAAGCGAAGAGCGCCTCCAAGGTAGAAAAGGGGAAAGGCCTGGATGTTGGCACGGCCTTCATCGTTTGCGCTGAACGGCACGGGGGGAGGATTGCGTTTCGGACGCAAAGGGACGCCTTCTTCGACATCGAGTACAGCGACTTCACCAAGCAGATGTTGATCAAGTCCCAGGTTAACTACATTGAAAAGGATGATAGGTTATACGTCGTGGGCAACGAAGCCTTGGAATTCGCCAACATCTTCCATGCCGAGCTAAGGAGGCCGCTGAAGAGAGGGGTGATCAGCCCCTCCGAGAAAGAAGCCTTGCCCATGGTGGAACTAATCATCAGAGGTGTGGCAGGCAAGCCGGCCTACGAGGGCGAGACCATCTATTTTTCCATTCCGGGGCCACCGCTGGATGCCAATTACGATAGTGTCTATCACGAGAAGATCCTGGAGGGGATGCTGACAAGGTTGGGGTACACGGCCAAACCTATCAACGAGGGGCTGGCAGTTGTCTTCTCCGATCTGGCGAAGGAAGGCTTCACGGGATTGGGACTATCTTTTGGCAGCGGCATGGTCAACATATGCCTCGCTTACATGTCGGTGCCCATATTGACTTTCTGCGTCACGAAAGCTGGGGATTGGATAGATCAGCAAGTGGCTGCGGCGGTAGGCGAAACGGCCAGCCGGATCTGCTCCATCAAGGAATCGTCTCTCGATCTGACGAAGCGAGATGGGCTTTCCAGAACAGAGGCCGCCTTATCCATCTACCACGACAACCTGATCGACTACGTTCTGGCCCACATCGTGAGGGAATTTGAGAGGAACGAGAATGCGCCCAGAATTGATAAGCCGATCGTCATCGTTCTCTCAGGGGGCTCTACCATGCCCAAGGGGTTCTTGCAAAGGTTCAACGACGTGTTAGCCCGAAGCACATTCCCTCTGGCCGTCAAGGAGGTGAGGCTGGCCTCTCAACCCTTGTACGGCGTGGCCAAGGGCGCCCTCATCGGCGCCACCGCAGACGAGGCGAAGAAGTAAGAACAGATGGCTGATAGCACATAGCCTCTGGCGTATGGCAGAGGGCGAATGACAGACGGCGGGCCATCAGCCACAGGCTACTAGCCATAAGCAAATTGAGGAGAGCTTTCAAATGGCAAAGGATGTCAAATACGTCTACGGGGTAATCCCCAGCGGGGAGGCGACGAGCTTCGGGCCCATCGGCATCGGCGACCGAGGCGATGAGGTTCACACCGTTGCATACAAACATCTGGCCGCGGTGGTCAGCGATTGCCCCCCCCTTGACTACACGGCCATGAAGGACACGGATAAAGAGAAGATGGTTCGTGACCTGGCCGCTCACCAAAGGGTAATTGAGGAGGTGATGGAGGGCTCCACTACCCTGCCCATGAAGTTCGGCACTATGGTGAAGGACAAGGACGAGGTGGAAGCCATATTGCGGCGGGGGTATTTCAGCCTCAAGGAAGCCCTGGCCGCCACGGAGGGTAAGGTCGAGGTGGAGCTGGTCGCCACCTGGGACGTCGATTCGGTCACGCAGGAGATAGCCCAGGAGGAGCCCATCGCCAGGTTGAGGGCCAGGATCGAAAAGACCAAATCGCGCCTGAGGTCCGTCCCCGATAGGATCAAGGTAGGCAAGATGGTCTACGAATCCCTTGGTCGCAGGAGAGAGAACTACCAGGAGGAGATATTGGGAGCCCTGACCACTTTTGCCCTTGACCTGCAGAAGAACGTCCTCATGGACGACAAGATGGTGATGAACGTGGCCTTCCTCATCAGCAAAGATCGACAGGAGGAGTTCGATGACAAGGTCAGGGAGGTGGACGAGAGGCTAGGGGGGGCATTGAACTTCAGGGTCATCGGGCCCCTGCCCGCCTACAGCTTCAGCACCATAGAGGTGAGACCCCTCACTCGCCAGGAGATAGGGGAGGCCAGGGGGATATTGGGCATAGATGAGGAGGGTAGCGGCCTGGCGGATATAAAGGCAGCCTATTACCAGTTGGCCCAGGAGCATCACCCCGACCTCAAGCCCGGCGATGAGGAGGCCGAGGAACGCTTCACCCGGATCGCCAGCGCATACCAGTTGCTCACCAGCTATTGCCTGGGGGAGGCTGCCGCCCAGGGGATCACCGCCAAGAAGCAGGCAGAGAGGTACCGCTGCTCCTTTGTGCCGCCGGCCGTTAACAAAGCCATGCTGATCACCGTCAAACGGGCAGGGGAAGTAATGACCAAATCCCAGTTGGCGTAACTGCCCACGTGGGGCCTCTCTTCTTACCGCAGAGGACGCTGAGATCGCAGAGAGATAGGTAAGTTACAATTCCAATTGGTCATTGGGCCTTTCTCAGAGGGACACCGACATTGAGGCAGGGAGACAAGAAGTGAACAACAGAGTTGATGACCAGAGGATGATATATCTATACTGCCTGACCAGGAACCATGAGGAGAAGCCTTTTGATCTCTCCGTGAAGGGGCTCGGTGGCCGTGGCGACGACGTCTACAGCATTCCCTTCCTCGATCTGGCGTTTGTGGTTAGCAACTCGCCCTCAGACGACTACGAGACCAGTCGAGAGAACACCATCAGGCACGAGGTGATCTGCGAGGAGGTGATGAAGGAAGACCTCACCGTCGTCCCCGCCAGGTTTGGGACGGTGGCTAAGCCCACCGACAGAAGCAGCGCCGAGGAGAAGATCGTCAAGTTGCTCAGGAGGAGATATGGGGAGCTTCAGGAGATACTAAGGGAGATGGAGGACAAGGACGAACTGGGTCTGAAGGCGTTCTGGAAGAAAGAACACCTCTTCCAGGACATCCTCGAGGAAGACCCGGACATACGCTTCTTCCGAAACCGCCTCCTCTCGTCAGGGGTGGCGACGCATTATCAGAGGATAGAGCTGGGCACCATGGTGCATAACGCCATGGATGCCAGAAGGGACGTGGGTGCCCGCAGGCTGGCCCTGTCCCTCAGTCCCCTGGCCGAGAGGTATGAAACCAACAAGATTCTCATAGACCTGATGGTCCTCAACGCCTCATTCCTGGTCCATAAATCGCGGGTGGAGGAATTCGATCGTAAGGTGGACGAGTTGGACGGAGAATACGGCGAGAGGATGAAGTTCAACTATGTGGGCCCGGTGCCGCCCTTCAACTTTGTGGAACTGATCATACATTGGGAGGAAGATGAAGAGAAATTCGAAGTTGTGAGGAAGGGAAAGAAGGCGAAAGAAATGGAGAGGGAGCTTCGCGAGGAGATTGCACACGCCTGAAGGGTGTGGCCTGGCTCAGGCTCGAAGCATTGCGCTACACCCTTTGCAAAGTGCCAAACAAGGCCCCGCCTTTGGAGGTGGGGTGGAGGAAGTAACTCGATCCACGCAAGAAGAAGGAGGCAAGAGACCATGGCACAAGAGAAGGCCGCAAAAGAGGGAGAGTGGGTCCAGATACTGTGCGCTTTCTGTGGGGGGACGGGGAAGAACCCCTCCTCCGCAGCCAAGTGCCCCGCTTGCGGCGGGAGGAGAAAGGTCGGGGTAAGAACACCCTATTATCAATGCGCCTATTGCCAGGGAAGTGGTGCCTCCGGCAACATGACCTGCACCGTCTGCAAGGGGACGGGGGTTGTGACCCTCGATGGGCCGGTGGAGGTCTGCCCCGCTTGTCGGGGGCGGGGGAGGGACATGGGTAGCCCGCTCAGGCTCTCTTGCCCCGTCTGTGAGGGCAAGGGAGTAGTGCCGAGCCTGGCATAGCGATGATCCAGCGCCCAACAGGCTCCTGGTTTGGGGTGCCCTACCAGTCGCGAGGCAAGGGCCTTGATGCCAGTCCTTGAGATTCGGCGATCCCCAGACGCAAGCCAGAGGTAAGCAAGAGGTAAGCAAGATGGGACAGAACGCAGCCCCAGGCAAGTGGGCCTGGGTAGAATGTGCCTACTGCCGGGGCCACGGCAAGGACCCTTTCGGGGTTCCGTCGCCCAAGTCGAAGTGCTGTGTCTGCGGTGGAAAGGCGATTGTACGGGTGCGAGAACCCTACATCCCCTGCGCCTTCTGCCAGGGGACGGGCATCCATCCCAACCGCCGTCTGACCTGCACTGTCTGCAAGGGCAAGGGGATGGTGCACACCAGGGAGCCGGTGCAGACCTGCCCCGCCTGCGGTGGGACGGGCCGAGCCGAGAGCGAATACGATCTCCCCTGCACCACTTGTGGGGGCAAGGGCACGGTTTCGCTTTGAAGCTTGCGACACTGGTGGGACTAAAACTCCTGGCAGGGCGCTTTCAATCGGTTGGTTCAGATCCAAGGAGGTGAGAGAGATGGCACGAAAAACGACTGCAAGAGAGGGAAAGCAGGTCGAGGTACGATGTGCTTTTTGTCAAGGCACTGGCAAGGATCCCTTCAGGCTTCTGTCGCCCCTGTCGGCCTGCGGGGTCTGTGGTGGAAACGGGAAGGTGCTGGTGAAAGAGCCCCACGTGCCCTGCGCCTTCTGCGGGGGGACGGGTATCCACCCCCGCAGCCGCCTGACCTGCACCGCTTGCATGGGCAAGGGCGTGATCCACGTCGAGGAGCCAACGCAGACCTGCCCTGTTTGCCACGGGCGGGGCATGGACCCCGCCGGCGACCTGGCGCTTCCCTGCACCACCTGTGGGGGCGCGGGCGTGGTAGCAGCATAGCTCTGGAAGGAGGCAGAAAAGATGCCCAAGAAAACGGCCACCAAAGAGGGCAAGTGGGTCTGGGTGAAGTGCGCCTTCTGCAAGGGCACAGGCAAAGACCCCTTCAAGGTACTGTCGCCGCTCTCGAATTGCCCTGCCTGCGGCGAAAAGGGAAAGGCCCTGGTGCAGGAAGCCTACAAGACCTGTCCCGATTGCGGGGGTACCGGACTTCGTCGCAGAACCAGGCTATACTGCTGGACCTGCCACGGAAAGGGAGTAGTACCGGAGTAGCCCCTCGTGGCCTGGATCTGGCGATCCAGACCGAGCAAAAGGGTAGTACTGCTCTGAGGGTAGTACTGCTCTGAGGGGATTGCCAAATCCCCGCTTGTGACCTGGATCTGGCGATCCAGGCTGAGCAAAACTGGATCTACCGGGACTGGCACACAAGGCCATTACCTGGGTTGAATGTCAAACGAGGAGGTAAGAATGGCACAAAAAGCACGCGCAAAAACCAAGGCCACTGCAAAACCGAAGGCAGTGGAAGAAGAGAGGAAGTGGGTCGAGATGCAGTGTGCCTTTTGCCAGGGCACCGGCAGGGACCCTTTCGGGGTCATGTCGGTCCTCTCAAATTGCGCTGTCTGCGGCGGAATGGGAACCGTTCGCGTCAAGGAGCCCTACGTCCCCTGTCGCGCCTGCGGTGGAAGGGGCATCCAATCCTTCACCAGGCTGGCGTGCATGGGCTGCGGAGGGAAGGGGGTGAGCCACGTCGAGGAACCGACGGAGACCTGCCCCGTCTGCAAAGGCACGGGGCTTGATGGGCTACACCTGTATTGCCTACGCTGTCACGGCACAGGGGTGGCGACGGCGAAGACGGCTGATAGCTGATAGCTACAGGAGGTTGGCCATGTTTTTCACGTCCTGGCTGGAACACCAGGTGCTCAAGACGGCGCTCAAGGTATTGGCATCCCCAGCCGTTGGCCCGTACAAGGCAGGGAAATGGATGCTTGAGCAGATCCATCAGGAGGTCACGGAGGAGCAGGAAAGTGAAGATCGCGCTGTGACCCGTCTGACCGAGCTGCAACTCCGCTACGAACTGGGAGAGATCGAGGGGGGGGAGTACCTCAAGCAAGAGACTATCTTGATGAAGGACCTGGACGCCATTCGTCAGGCGAAGAAGGACGAGCAGTTCGAGCCATCTGAGTTCTGGTGGTCCAGAGCATTCGGAGGAGAATAGCGGTGGACGGGTGCAAAGTCTCAGTTGGGTCTGGAGGTTTTGCACTCCACGGAAAGAACATGTCTGAGCTGCCGAGCTTCCTGGAGAATCGGGAACTGCGCTTCATCTTCTTCGGAGGGAAAGGGGGGACGGGAAAGACCACATCGGCCTCAGCCAGTGCCCTCTATCTGGCCCGCCAGAGGCCGGAGGAGAGGATACTGGTCGTCTCCATCGACCCCGCCCATTCTCTGGGGGATAGCTTCGACCAGACCATCGGGGGCGAGATCATCCCCATCGAGGGGGTGGATAATCTCCTCGCCCTGGAGCTGGATTCACAAGAGGCGCTGGTCAGGTTCAAGGAGAAGAATGACCCGATAGTGGCCCAGATCGCCGAGCGCGGGACGATGTTCGATCGAGAGGACATCCAGGATTTCCTCAAGCTGACCCTGCCGGGCATGGATGAATTGATGGCCATCATCGAGTTGATCAAGCTTGCCAAGGCCCGGGAGTACGGCCTGGTCGTGGTGGACACCGCCCCGGCCGGACACACAGTACGCATGTTGCAATTGCCGGCTCAGATGAAGAACTGGGTCAAGACCGTGGATATGATGATGGACAAGTACCGTTACATCTTCAGCACCTTCGCCGGCAGATATGCGCCGGATGAGTGCGACCGGTTTGTAGAGGACAGGGACAAGGACGTAGCCATGGTGGAGCGGATGTTGAAGAATGTCAGGACAACCGAATTCGTGCTGGTGGCCACCCCCGAGGAGATGGCCATTGATGCAAGCGGCCGCCTGCTTTCCACCCTCAAGAAGCAGCACATCCCTGTGAGGAATCTCATCGTCAACCGCGTTCAGCAGGATGGCTCCTGCGGACTCTGTATGCGCCGACAGGCGGAGCAAGCCCGGCCCCTGGCGGAGATTCAGGAAAGGTTTGCCGGCCTTCATCTCTGGCCGGTGCCCCGTCTACCACACGAAGTGCGGGGAAAAGATGGATTGGCTGATTTCGTGCAGTTCATCGTGGGAGCCGAAAGGGGCATTGCGGAGGGCAAAGGGGAGGGCGTAGAACCCGGGGTGTTGGAGATGCCTTCTCTCACCAGCTTGTCATTGCCCACAGCCAGGTTCATCCTCATCGGGGGCAAGGGCGGCGTGGGCAAGACCACCGTCGCCGCCGCCACGGCTATTCGCCTCGCCTCGCGGTTTCCGCAGCAAAAGGTCCTCCTCTTCTCCACCAACCCTGCCCACTCTGTGTCCGACAGTCTCGACCAGAAGATGGGGGCGGAGGTCGTCCGTGTCGAGGGTTACGACAACCTGTATGCCCAAGAGATCGACGCCCCGAAGCTGCTGGAAGAGTTCATCGAGGAACAGAGGGCCGCTATTGACGAGGTATTCGACGGCTTCATAGGCGGTGGGAATGTGAAGGTGGCCTTCGAGCAGGAGATCATGGATCACATCCTGGAGACGACCCCACCTGGCCTGGACGAGATGATGGCTTTGATGGAGATCATGAAGCTGCTGGAGGCCGAAGACTTCGACATCTTCGTCCTGGACACAGCAGCCACGGGGCACCTGATCCGCTTCCTGGAGGTGCCCGAGCTGGCTCAGGAGTGGTTCAAGACGGCGGCCAGGCTGCTTCTCAAATACCGGGGCGCGGTCAAGCTGGGAACAGTGGGACAGTTGGTGGTCAAGTATATCCGGCAGACCAGAAAGGTCCGCGAGCAATTGGTTGACCCCACCGAAACCGAGTTCATCGTGGTCACTATCCCGGAGGCGATGGGCATCGCCGAGAGCGAGAGGCTCATCCAGGGGCTGGAAAAGCTGAGCATCCCCTGCCACCAGATCCTGATCAACTTTGTCACCCCGCCCACCGATTGCCCTTTCTGTGCAGCCAAGCGGAGGGAGGAGCAGCGCTACATCGGGCAGGTGGTAGACGACTACCCAGAACATCGGGTAGCGCAAGCGTTCATGCTCCCGGACGAGATCAGGGGGCTCGACGACCTGGTCGAATTCGGGAAGAGTCTGTATCGAGATTAGCTAGTCGCGGATGGCGTATGGCATATGGCGTATGGCATATGGCTTATAGCATATGGCTCACGGTGTATGGCAAGCCATAAGCTATTGAGCGACCGAA
>JAKLPW010000078.1 GCA_022013675.1 Anaerolineae bacterium
TCTTATGATGGACAAGGTCTCCTGACCGTAGTTCTTATGATGGACAAGGTCTCCTGACCGTAGTTCTTATGATGGACAAGGTCTCCTGACCGTAGTTCTTATGATGGACAAGGTCTCCTGATTATGATGGACAAGGTCTCCTGACCGTAGTTCTCATGATGGACAAGGTCTCCTGATTATGATGGACAAGGTCTCCTGATTATGATGGACAAGGTCTCCTGACCGTAGTTCTAGGGAGGCGCTTGCTCAACAGTCGCACGACGCTCATCCAAGGTAGGATACTGCTTCGCTGGAGATGAGGGTGGCTTCTTTCTGTATAGTTGTGTTCTGGTTCTCTGTTCTCACAATCGGGTATGCCTACGTCGGGTATCCGATCATTATCTCTATCCTCGCTAGGCTTGTCCCCCGACCAGTGCAGCAGGCCGACGTGATCCCCACGGTTACACTGGTGATACCGGCTTACAATGAAGAGAAGTGCATCGCGGAGAAGATCGAGAGCAGCTTGGCCCTGGACTACCCATCGGATAAGCGGGAGGTAATGGTCATGGCCGATGGGTCCAATGATGCTACTGTTGACATCGTGGCGGGATACGAGGACCGGGGTGTGCGACTGCTCTACCAGCCCGAACGAAGAGGCAAGGCGGCTGCTATGAACCGCGCGGTGCCTCTGACGCATGGTGAGATCATCGTCTTCTCTGACGCCAACGCTTTTTTTCGGCCGGATGCCCTCCGCAAACTGGTGCGCAATTTCGCTGACCCGCTGGTGGGGTGTGTAGCTGGGCGCAAGGCCATTCGGGGGATGACGGGAGAGGGGGAGGGTTTCTATTGGCGCTATGAGTCGTACCTCAAGCGCTGCGACAGCACAGTAGGCTCAGTAATGGGCGCAGCCTGAGAGATCACCGCTTTGCGTCGTGAGTTGTATGTCCACTTGGAGGAGGATTCCATCATCGAGGATTTCATCCTCTCGTTGCGCATTGTCGAACGAGGCTGGCGCGCTGTCTATGAACCGGAAGCCGTGGCCTGGGAGGAGGGGCTGCCTTCAGTGCAAGGTGACTGGATACGCCGTACGCGAATCGCGGCGGGTGGATTCCAGGCATTCTCCCGCCTGCGGAGACTCTCGCATCCGCGCCATGGTCTGGTGAGTTTTCAGTATCTATCCCACCGCATGTTGCGCTGGATCGTGACACCCGGCCTGTGGGTGTTGATGTTCCTCAGTAATCTCGCATTGCTCCGATACCCTTTCTACAGTTGCACCATGGCACTGCAAGTCCTTTTCTACGGACTGGGTCTTGTTGGCTACGCTGCAACACGCCGTGGATGGCGGGTATGGTGGCTGCAGATGCCCTTCTACGTCTGTCTGCTAAATGCCGCTGCTTTGGTGGGAGGCTACCGCTATCTGACGGGCCGGCAGTCGGTGTTGTGGCAGAAGGCCCGCTCCTAGGTACGAGCAGTCATTCACGTGTAGGGGTAAGTGAATGGGGCTCGTGTCATCGAGATGTAACTGTGGCCTCACTCCCATTCACTTACCCCTGTCTGCCACCAGTCATTAGCGCCGGGTGGAAGCCCAACCCCGTTGGGTGGGTCCTTGCTACAGACGTCCAACAGGGGTTGGCCTGCTACGCTACCCAGCCCCCAGGCGAAACCGCTCTTACCGGCTTGTGGTGCCTGATGCATTGCTATCTTGTGCTGCCAGGCGAACTATCTCGATCGCTCTCCCGTTCTTCCACAGAGACACGATACCCAGGATGGTTGGAGGGGTCCACACCACGAAATAGAGGAGTATGCTGTAGCTCACCGCCGGCGCGCTGGCGACGTCGAGAAGGGAGAGAGTCCACACGCACAGACTGTGAAAAACTCCCAGCTTGCCTGGTGATGATGGAACGGCAACCCCGGCCTGGAGGATGGTGTGCAGAAGCAAGGGGGCCAGAAGGGGTAGATGCAGCCCCAAAGCCCTAAGCACCAATTGATGTGTCGCGAAGGACAGTATCCAGACGATCGCTGTCCAGGCAGCCATTCTCAGCAGGATCGTCCTGTGGGATAGAGGTTCCAGACTGTCCAGGGCTCGGCTGGCTTTCTTGGAAATGCCCAATCGGGACAGCGCGGGCATGCGGTTCTCGAATGTTTGCAGTAGCCGCAGGGCTTTATCCTTGAAGATGATCCCGGCGAGCAGGGCGATCAGTGCCATGGCAGCAAGGGCCCAGGCTGGCTGCAACAGCCACGGCGGGAGGTCGGCAGCCGGCAGGAGCAGCAGAAACATGACGGCCAGTGCGATCATGTCCAGCAACTTTTCGACAGCGATGGTTCCAAGAGCGTGCAGGCGGTTGGCTCCGCCCAGGCCTGCCAGGTAGGCCCGCAGCAAATCCCCGAGGCGGACTGGAAGAGCGAAGTTGACGAACACGCTGGCAACCAGGGCACTGAGCAGGTTCCTGTACTTTACATCTCTCTGGGAGGGATAGAAGAGCAGCCTCCAGCGGGCTGCCTTGACCATCAGGATTAGGATGACGTTCGCTGCCGCCAGGGCTACCAGGGCATAGTTGGCCTGGGACAGAACGTCCCAGACGGCGGTGAGATCCACCTGACGGAGCACCAGGAAGAGGCAGATCGCGCTGAACACGATGCCGACCAAGAGATATGGACTGCGCCAAAGGCGGTTTGATCTTGATGTCACGGTGGAAACCCTCTCCTTGTTTTGGGAGGCCTGTGCAGTCCATTATACTTGGGTTTTGGTGGAGAGGCAAGGGAGTCTGGTCCAGTGCGGTCGGGCTGGAAGGCTATGCGCTGCATGCCACACTCGCCGGACCAGTTGGGGTCTACATCTACCATGATGTTTGACATTCCTATTCTTCCTCCCCCTGTCTGCTTCATGTAGGAAGCAGGTTTCCCATGTCTAATTTATACCACAGCAAGGTATACAGGAGGTTAACAAAGGGTGTAGGATTGGTTAATAAGTACGGTGGGGAGCGCGCAA
>JAKLPW010000079.1 GCA_022013675.1 Anaerolineae bacterium
TATCACGGACCACACTATCTCTGTGGAGACTTCCGAAGTCTGGCAGGCGGCCTTTCTCAACACCCTCACAGCCACAAATGCTATTGACATCCAGCCTCCAGTATGCTATAATTAACTACAGATAGAACAGAGGTTCTACTAGCCTGAAAGATTGCACATCCATACTGGGAGAACCCCACGGAGATTCCCATGACCGAAGAATGGGAATTCGTGACCTACTGTGGTCTGTACTGCGAACTGTGTGGAGCACGGGCACGCATACCACAGCGGGCCAAGGCGCTCTACGAAGCTATGGACGAGGAGGGCTGGACCTCCTGGGGGCATGATATCCCTGGCTTCACCGAGTTCTGGAGCTTCTTGGAGAAGCTCGATGCCGACGGAAGTTGCCCTGGCTGTCGCGCCGGGGGCGGTTGGCCCGATTGTCCGATGCGAATCTGCGCCCGCGAGCGCGGCATGGACATCTGCAACCAGTGCCCCGAATTCCCTTGCGCTCACGTGGAAGAACTGGCGGCTCGCTACCCCACGCTCATCTCCGGCAACCGGCACATGCAGGCTGTGGGACTGGGAAGCTGGCTGGAGCAGAAGAAGGAACAAGTGCGGCGCAGCGTAGTGTATGCGGACACCCGTCACTCAGTGGACGAGCATGACTGATATCGGGCGATCGAAAGGAGATACCTACTCAGATCATTGATAGTGACGCTGTAGAGAAGCCAGCGGAATCGACTGGCATATGATATCAGCAAGTAGAGTCGCTCTACACGATGGGAGAAGGTCTCCCCACCGAGCCCTGGCGTGATCCGAACCCCTACATCTCCCGCCGCCCCTCCAGCGCCCGCGCCAGAGTCAGGGCATCGGCGTACTCCAGGTCCGCACCCACCGGCAGCCCTCGCGCCAACCGCGAGACGTGTACTTCCAGAGGCTGCAATCGTCGCGAAAGATACATCGCGGTGTTTTCGCCCTCCAGGCTGGGATTAGTCGCAAGGATGACTTCCTTGACACCACCCTGCTCCACTCGGTGGATCAGCTCCTGGATTCTCAGATCTCCGGGGCCGACACCCTCCATCGGGGAAATCACCCCCCCCAGGACGTGGTACACTCCCTGGAAGGCATTGGTCCTGTCAATGGCCAGCACATCCAGCGCCTCCTCGACCACACAGATGAGAGTATGATCCCGAGCATCACTGCTACAGATAGGGCAAGGATCGCTCTCGGTGATGTTACCACAAATGGAACAGTGTATCACCTGCTCTCGGAGCTCTTGCACTGCCTCGGCCAGGTCCAGCACCTGCTCCTTGGGAATCCGCAACATGAAGAAGGTCAGGCGAGAGGCCGTCTTGGGCCCGATACCGGGCAGGCGGCTTAGGGCTTCTATGAGCCGTCCCACAGCCTTCGGCGTGACTGACATTACATCAACCCCGGAATATCCAGTCCACCGGCCAGCGGACCCATTCGTTTGGCGCTCAGTTCTCGGACCATCTCCACAGCCCCGTTGATCGCAGCCACGATCAGGTCCTGGAGCATCTCGATATCATCGGGGTCCACGACCTCTGGCACGATGGTGATGGACTGTAGATCCTGGTGGCCATTCATGACCACCGTCACGGCCCCGCCCCCCGCCGTAGCGGTCACGGTCTCCTCGCCCAGATCCTCTTGCGCCTGCAGCATCTGGGTCTGGAGTTGCTCTATCTGGCGCATCATCGGATTTGCCGCCGGTGCGCGAAACTTTCGTTTTCCTTTGCTACCCACGACTTTCACCTCCAAAAGAACGTACCCTAGCCCCTCGTGGGCGTCCCTTGCTACCCACGACATTTATCTCCATCAAGCCTACGCTTATTGGGCTTCGGAGTCTTCGACCAGACAATGAGCCTCTATATTATCTGATTCAGCAGCGTGTGCAACCCGACATGTCTTTTGCGCGCTATAGACTTCCGAAGTCTCTCTATAACACTCTCTCTAGCCAGCATCACCCGTGACGTCCAGGCGAACATCCACCACCTTCCCGCCCATGTTTCGGGCGGCCTGCACCACGGGATCATCCAGTATCGCCTTTCTCTTTTTCTTCTCCTGGCGAGGCTGGTTCTCCTGAGCCCCTAACGATTGGACCACGCAAGAGAGTCGACACGGAATGCCGGTGAGCTGCATCAGCACCTTCTCGACGACCTCTTTGTTGCGAGGGTCTTCGATCTTCCCCTTGTGGAACGGATGGCGGACCCCAACGACGACCACGTTACCATCAACGCGAACAGGGCGGCACGATCGCAGCAGGGCCTCCGCCATGCGATTGTAGGGCCGCACCTCGGACAGGAGCCGAGACCAATTCTCGCGGAGCCAGTCGTCGGAAATCTCTCCCGAGGGCGTACTACCCGGCGCGGGCACTGTCTCATCCTGATATGGATCAGCGGCCTCGCTCTCAGCCAAAGCAGTTTTTCCCTCTCCGTCTGATGACACCCTTGCCCTCTTCGCTGGCTCTGCTGGCCTGGACTCAGCAACCCTGGCCGCTGGTGCTTGGTCAGTCGTCTCTCCGGGTTGCGGGGGCGACGACTCCTTCCTCTCACGCGGGCGGGTAGAGGGTTTTCCCGTGCGTCCGGGCGAGTTGGCTGGGTTCGACGACACCTCTCTGGCTGCTTCCTGCACAGGCAGAGTAGCTTCGACGAACGCCAATTCCAGGGGCATCTGCGGCTGAGGAGCGTACCTCAAGCTCGAGGCGACTCCATTGAAGAGCCTGATCGTCCTGATGAGCTGTGACAGGTCAAATTCTTCCGCCTGACGCTTCATCGAAGTGAGCTCATCAGTAGTCACATTGATCAGGTCCGAGCCTCCGCTGGTCTTCAGAAGCAAGAGATCGTGGAGGTGCTCCAGCACCTCGGCGTTGAACTGTCTTGGCTCCGACCCTTCGTAGATCACATCGTTGATCAGATGCAGCCCCGCCTGGGTATCCCTGGCGATGAGATGATCCACCAGGTTCGAGACTGCCGCACGGGAGGCCGTACCCAGCATGGCCTGCACCCGTCCCAGGGTGATCTCGCTCTCCCCGCCGTAGGATGTCAGTTGATCCAGCAGGCTCTCCGCATCACGAAAGCTCCCGGTGGCCTGGCGAGCGATAAGCTCTATGGCCTCGGGCGTGATACTAATCTCCTCCTTCTCACAGATGAGCTTCAGCTTTTTTATGAGGTTCTTCAGCGATACCCGCCGGAAGTCGAGGCGTTGACAGCGAGACAGGACCGTGGCGGGTATCCTGTGAGGCTCCGTGGTGCAGAGGACGAAAATCACGTGCGGTGGAGGTTCTTCCAAGGTCTTCAGCAGAGCATTGAAAGCCTCCCGAGTGAGCATGTGAACCTCGTCTATGACGTAGACCTTGAAGCGGCCCTCAGTGGGGGCAAAGTTCACCTTCTCTCTCAGGTCGCGGATCTCATCAATGCCCCGGTTAGAAGCCGCATCGATTTCGATTAAGTCCAGTGAGCGTCCCTCAGTTGTGACCTTGCATAGATGGCACTCATTGCAGGGCTTCTCATCAGTCTCACCCGTGCAATTGACCGCCTTGGCCAAAATGCGCGCTGTCGAGGTCTTTCCAGTTCCCCGGGGACCACAGAAGAGATAGGCATGGGCGACGCGGCCGTCTCGCAGGGCATTGCGCAACGTCTGCACCACGTGATCCTGACCGATGATCTCCTCAAACGCCTGAGAACGCCACCGGCGGTACATAGCTTGCGCTGCCATAGAGACTTCCTCCTAACCCTAACGCTCCACTCCTCACCGCTGGTAGTTTATCACCGTTGCACTTTCTTGGCAAGTCATTTTCACCCCAACACCCGCCAAATCTCTCCCAGCGAAACCGCCCCCTCTCTCAGGACCCGAGGCGGGCTCACCGTCAGATCGAGAACCGTCGAGGGCACCCCTCCTGAACACATGCCCCCATCCACGATCAACGCGACGCGCCCACGTAACTCGTCTACCGCCTCGTTAGCCGTCGTGGCCGGGGGATGGCCCGAGACATTAGCACTGGTCACGGCCAGAGGTGCTCCCAGCGCCCGGATCAAGGCCAGTACGAATGGGTGATCGGGCATCCTCAGGGCGACTGTCGCTCCACCGGCAGTGACTACGTCTGGCAATCGGGGCCTCTTTGGCAAAATGATGGTCAACCCTCCGGGCCAGAAAGCCTCCATGAGCCGGCATGCCTCCGGTGGTATATCGCTCGCCACATCCTGTACTTGCTCAGAATCGGCCAGCAGCAGCGGGATGGCTTTATCCTTGGGGCGTTCCTTCACGTGGTAGATCCGTTCCACGGCCTCGGGCAGGTAGGCATTCCCCGCCACTCCGTAGACGGTATCGGTGGGGATAACCACCAGACCTCCCGCACGCAAGATGCCCGCTGCTTCTTCTAGTGTCTTCTCATCCGTGGACGGCAGAACCCTTGTAGTCAGCATCATGCTCATCCTCCCGCAGGTTTTTATCGCAGCAGGGACATGGTTAGCTCAATGGAAGCCCTTCTCTCCCTCCAGAAGCTCCGAACCAGAACCTGCGGGAGGATTGCATCGTGCTCACCCTCCCGAAGGTTTCTGCCGCAGCAGGGACACAGTTGGCTCAACGGAAAACCCTCCCTCCCACCAGAAGCTCCGGAGCGGAACCTGCGGGAGGATTGCGCTATCCAAGGCAGAAAGCCTCGATGGCCACTGCTGCGCCATCCTCGTCAACGGATAGCGCGATGTGATCCGCCACAGCTCTGACCCCAGAGCTGGCGTTTCCCATGGCCACTCCCAGACCGGCCCAAGCCACCATCTCAATATCATTGTCAGCGTCGCCGATGGCAATCGTCTGCTCTTGAGAAATCCCCAGGTTTCCTGCCACTTGCTCCAGGGCCGTCGCTTTAGACACACCCAAGGGGATGGCCTCTATGAACATGGGATGTGCGCGTATGAAGTGTATCTGGTCCCCAAACCGTTCCTGTAGCTCGGGTAGCAGACGCTCGTGCCCTTCCTTCTCGTCAATCATGAGCACCTTGACGGGCTCTTCATTCATGATGCCGTTCAGATCATCCGTTGGGTGATAGCGACGCCCAACGAAGCTGTCGAAGAACTCCTCGGATAATCGGGATGCGCGCACATAGACATTATCATGAATATCCACGATGACATCAATCGCCCGAGGCTGCAAGTAGTCCAATAGCAAGCGCGCGGGCGCGAAGGGAATAGCAACGTCGCAGACCACCTGGAGCGTGTCCGGAAGGACGATCTGGCACCCTTGATTAGCAATGACCGGGGCCGAAATCGCTAGCTCCTCCACGTATGGTTGCATAGAGGGAAAAGGACGACCAGAGGCTAGTACAACGACGATGCCTGCGTCCATAGCGCTCCGAATTACCTGCTTAGTGCGGGCAGAGATAGCGCCAAAAAACGGCAGCAGCGTACCGTCGAGATCGAGAGCGATCAACTTGTAAGTCAACGTGTTGTCCTCCGCTAATAATCCGCTCGCCATTCCCCAGGCTACTCCCATCCCCAGACTTCGGAAGTCTTCACCACAGCACAAGCCATTCAGAATCGTGCTCACCCTCCCGCAGGTTTCTTTCGCAGCAGGGTAAAAGTTGGCTCAATGGAAGCCCCTCTCTACCACAAGAAGCTCCGGATCAGAACCTGCGGGAGGCTCGCGCTATCCAAGGCAGAAAGCCTCGATAGCCACTGCCGCGCCATCCTCCTCGACCGACGGCGCGATGAAATCCGCCACCGCCTTGACGTCCTCCTGAGCATTCCCCATGGCCACACCCAAGCCGGCCCAGGAGATCATCTCAATGTCATTTCCAGCGTCACCGATAGCCAAGGTTTGCTCCTGGGGGATTCCCAGATCTGCCGCCACCCGCTCCAACGCTGTCCCTTTCGACACCCCCAACGGCATACCTTCTATGAAGAGAGTATGCGAGCGCACGATGCTGAACAAAGAGCCAAAACGCCCCTGCAACTCAGGCATCAGTCGATCATTCTCCGGCCCTTCACCAGTGATGATCACCTTGGTTGGCCTATGGCATACGCCGGCAACCAGGTCGTCAACCAGGATGCAAGGTAGCCCAAACCACTTATCGTAGAACTCCTGCGGATGCCGGAATTCACGCAGGTAGATGTGATCATCCACATAGACAGTGAGATCCAGATCGCGGGACTGGGCGTACTCCAGCAGGACACGTGCCTCCGGCAAGGGAATGGTAGCGCGATAGATCACCTCGCGCGTTTCTGGCAGCACGATCTCGCAGCCCTGGTAACCAATCACCGGCCCCGCTGTTCCCAGATCCTCTACATAGGGGAGCATCGAATCGAATGCGCGCCCTGAGGCCAATGAAACGATGATACCCTTATCCATGGCACACCTAATGGCATGCTTAACGCGAGGCGATATCTGCATATCAGGGGATACCAGCGTGCCATCGAGATCGAGAGCCATCAACTTGTATGTCAAAGACCTATCCTCCAGTGCTAACGGCGGTGTCGATTTCCAGAACGCGATCGTGCCCGGCGTAATCGGGGTGCACCTCTATCCGAGCGTTTGGGAAGAACCGGTCTGCGAGAACTCGACCAACCGCTCCCTGATCTGACCCAATCTCGAGCATAATGCTTGCCCCCGGGGCTAAGTGCTCACTGGCCTGCTCCAGAAGGCAGCGGATGCCATCCATGCCGTCCTGTCCCCCATCCAGAGCTACCCGAGGCTCGTACTCCACTATCTCGGGCTGCAGTGTGGCAAACTCTGATCGGGCGATGTACGGGAGGTTGGCCAATACCAGATCCACCCGCTCGCCAAGCGGCTCCAACAAATCGCCTCGCAACAGTTCTACCCGCCCTGCAACCCCATGACGCGTCATCCCATGACGCGTCATCCCATGACGCATCATCCCGTGACGCTGACAATTGACCCGTGCTACCTCCAACGCTTCGGGTGAGACATCCAGGGCGTAGACTTTGGCGGTGGGGATCTGGATAGCCACACTCACAGCGATGGCACCGCAGCCAGTGCCCACGTCTGCTACTATCGGCGCCGGATCGGTGCGCAGCCTTGCGCGCAGCATTGCGGGCAGCATGGCGCGCAGCCTTGCGACCGCCAGTTCAACCAGCAATTCCGTCTCCGGGCGGGGAATCAATACCCTCCGGTCCACGAGAAACTCCAGCCCGTAGAACTCCTTTCGCTTCGTCAGATAAGCTAGAGGTTCGCGCTGCACGCGCCGCATGATCAATCGCCGAAGACGCTCATTTTCCTCTTTGGATAACAAGCGCTCGGGGTGGGCATAGAGGCTTGCTCTGGTCCATCCCAGCGCGTGGCAGAGGAGCAACTCCGCGTCCAGGCGAGGCGTATCCACTTCCGCCCCCGCCAGCAAACCCAGCGCCCAAGAGAGCGCGGAACCAGCATCGGCGTCCGATGGAAGATCATGGGATACGCTCGAGAGGGAGTCCGGAGAGCACGACGACCGGCTCATTTTGCAGCACTCCGTTCCAGCCATTGGATACTCAAGCCGCGTCCACGGTTTGGAGATGCTTCGATTGATCCGCGAGGGCCAGATCCTCCAGGAACTTATCGAGGTCGCCCTCCAGCACGCTATCAAGCTGGTGGACGGTGAGACCAATGCGGTGGTCGGTCACGCGGTTCTGGGGGAAGTTGTAGGTGCGGATCTTCTCGCTTCGATCTCCCGTGCCCACCTGCGTGCGCCGGTCCTCGTCAACCTCCGACGTCTGTCTCTCTTGCTCCGCGTTGTACAACCTGGCACGCAGCATGGACATGCACCGCATCTTGTTCTGGAGCTGCGAGCGTTCGTCCTGGCAGGCAGCCACGATTCCCGTGGGGATATGAGTAATGCGCACGGCAGAGTCGGTGGTGTTCACGCTCTGGCCGCCGTGTCCTCCGGCGCGGAAGACGTCTATGCGCAGATCGTTAGGGTCTATGGAGATCTCCACCTCTTCCACCTCAGGGAGCACCGCCACGGTAGCGGCGGAGGTGTGAATGCGCCCGCTGGACTCGGTCGTAGGGACGCGCTGGACGCGGTGCGCTCCGCTCTCGAACTTCAAACGCGAGTAGGCCCCCTTCCCTTTGATGAGGAAGATGATCTCCTTGAAACCACCGATGCCGGTGATATTACTACTCATTACCTGGGTCTTCCAGTTCTGCTTTTCGGCGTACCGGCTGTACATGCGATAGAGGTCGGCAGCGAAGAGGGCCGCCTCCTCGCCCCCCGTTCCGGCCCTGATCTCCATGATAACGTTCTTGTCGTCACGAGGGTCTTTGGGCAACAGCAGTCGCTTGAGACGCTCCTCAAGCTCGCTCTGATGGACCTGCAGCATCTCCAGCTCGGCCTCGATAAGTTCACGCATCTCCCGAGCGAGATCGTCGCCCAGCATATCCTGAGTCCCGCGCAATTCCTCTCCCAGAGCCTTATACTCTCGGAATGGGTCAACCACCTTCGCCAGTTCCGCGGACTCCTGTCCATACTCGCGCAGGCGCGCGGGATCCGTCGCCACTTCCGGCTGAGCCATCAGGTTGATCAGTTCCTCGTATCTTGTTTCCGCTTCCGCCAGCTTGTCCAGCAAAGCCATCCCGCTTACCCCGCCATTCCGCGCGTCTTCCCCTCTCCCTTGGGGAGGAGAATCCACATCTGCAATAAATGAACCCCTTGATATGAGAAGGGGCCCCATGACTCTTCCTATTATACTCGCTCATCGTCAGAGTGGCAAATGAGTTGGGGGGCCAACCGGAAACCGGGGGACCAGGGCAATCCCACTGAAGTCTCACCGCAGAGCATACAGAGGCCGCAGCGAGCGCAGCGGACGCAGAGATTTAGTAACGCCTTACTAGCTCGAGGCGTTGGCGCTACGATCATGATCATCGTAGCGGCTACGATGATGCCGAGGCGTTAGTGCTACGATGATGCCGAGCGTGCCGCTACGATGATGCCGAGCGTGCCGCTACGATGATGCCGAGCGGGGTGCTACCAAGGATGACAAGGATGACAGCATTATGACCCCTATCAAGGGTGACAACGGGAAACAATGGTGGGGATCCTCACATTCTGAGTATGTGGTGGATACCATAATCACGAATGACACGAATGGATGAATAAGCGAAGCCTCTGTGATTCCAAGCCCCCTGTAGGTGCGTTGCACCTGATTGCCCAGTCCCCCTACGACCAAAACTGGCCTTTTCACCACTCTTGTTGTATAATCACCCCAGCAACTCGTGCCGTATTTGAAACCCATTCGTTCTATTCGTGTCATTCGTGAGATTCATCTATTGGTGACATTCGTGATACCATTCGTGATTTCAGAGGAGGTAACAGTATGAAATGCAGTAACTGCGGAGCCGAAATTCAAGAAGGAAGCAAGTTCTGTGTTGCCTGCGGGACACCAATCCATCAAGAGGAGAGCACAATGACCAGCGAACTCAAGTACAAGATTGAGGGGACCACACTGCCCGTCGTGACCATCGATCTCCAGCCCGGACAGATCATCTACTCGGAATCCGGTGGCATGTCCTGGATGAGCGATAACATCCAGATGGAAACGACTTCCGGAGGCGGGTTGGGGAAGATGTTCAGGCGCGCCGTCGCGGGCGAGTCCCTCTTCATCGTCGACTTCACCGCCCGAGGAGGCCCAGGCAAGATCGCCTTCGCCTCCGAGTTCCCCGGAAAGATCATCCCCTTCGAGCTGGCGGACGGCCAGAGCCTCATCGTACAGAAAGACGCCTTCATGTGTGCTGAGAAATCGGTGGACGTGGACATCCACTTCCGCCAGAAACTAGGAGCGGGCTTCTTCGGCGGAGAAGGTTTCATAATGCAACGCCTGACCGGACCAGGACTCGCCTTCGTCGAGATTGACGGCGAGGTAGTAGAGTACGACCTGCAGCCGGGCGAGATGCTGAAAGCTAGCACTGGCCA
>JAKLPW010000008.1 GCA_022013675.1 Anaerolineae bacterium
GAGCAATCAGTCAAGTTTGGGAAAGGTCTGTTGTCTTCTGTCTCAGTATTCAGTATTCATTTAAGGAGGTTGGACACAATGAAAGGGAAAAAGTTTACTACTACTGACATCGCTCTCACGATCGTTGGTGGGGTCATCTATGGCCTCTCTGCTTTTGCCACGATGAACTGGGCCATCGGCTTCATCACCTTGCGTCCTTTCGTCTTCGTGGCGCCACTGTGGGGTATTCTGTTCGGCCCCTGGGTGGGAGGCTTGGCTGGGCTCATCGGTAACACCTTTATCTCCGACATCCTCGCTGGTTGGTTCGGTATCGGCGGTGTCGGTGGTGCGTTGGGCAACTTCGCGCTAGGATTCCTGCCCGGTCTCATGGTGAAGGACGCCAAGAACTGGAAGTCGGTCATCCTCTGGTCCGTGGTCGCCACGTTCATCTGCGCATTTGCCGTCGGCGGATGGATCGCCCTCATGGGCTTCGCCCCCTTCTGGACGCTCTTCAGCACAGTGCTGATCTGCGACATCCCGCCCAACGTGATCATCCTGCCATTCCTCTCTGGCTACCTGGTCGATCGGGTGCGCAAGATGGGGCTCTACTATCAAGACCGCATAGCAGAGGAATAGGCTGCCAGGGAAGACCCGAGGCCGTCAATACGGAACTACACATCGGGAGCCTTGGGCAATGCCCAGGGCTCCCGATGTTCTGTCTCCAGCACAATCTTGACCTATACCCCCAGACATGCTATAATGACCGCAGGAAAACGATTTCCTGTTAGATCTTTGGGCAGAGACCGTGACTGAGCTAAGAAATCATCCAGAATGACAACTATCAATGATGTGGCCCGCCGTGCTGGCGTTTCCGCAGCAACGGTGTCGCGAGTCATGAACGACACCAAACCGGTCAGCCCGGAACTACGCCAGCGTGTGTTGCGGGTAATGGACGAGATGGACTATCGTCCCAATCTCCTGGCGGGCAGCCTCCGCCGGCGTGTAACCCACACCATTGGCCTAATCGTGCCTGATACCACCAACCCCTTCTTCGGTGAACTCGCCAAGAGTGTCGAAGACGTCGGCTTCCAGAATGGCTACAACGTCATCCTCTGCAATTCCGATTACAACCTCGAGCGCGAGCGCTCCTATATCATGGTCCTCAAGGCCAAACAGGTTGACGGGCTCATTTTCATCCCGGGCAGCTCCAGGACGGACCACGTGAGCGACTTGCTAGAGAGCTGGCAGGGAAGTGTGGTGACTGCCGATCGCCTGACACCAGAACTGAAAGCAGACTCCGTCGTGGCCAACAACCGCGCCGGTGGCCGTATGGCAGCTCTACACCTGCTTGGACTCGGACATCGTTACATCGGCTGCATCGAGCGGCCTGAACATCTGGCTCACATTGAGGACAGGCTCACGGGCTTCCGCGAGATACTACGCCAAGGGAGCGTGGAGGTCCCCAAAGAGCTCTGCGTTCGCGGGGGTTTCCGCCTTGAGGATGGAGTTCGCGCCGGGCGCGCGCTCCTCACACTCCCTGACCGGCCTACTGCCATCTTCGCTTACAACGACATCATGGCTATTGGAGCGTTACAGGCAGCAAAGGAGCTCCATGTGCGCGTGCCAGACGATCTCGCTATTGTGGGCTTCGACGATATCCCGATGGCGTCGTATTTAACGCCGGCGCTCACGACGATCAGGCTGCCCAAATACCGCATCGGCGCTCTGGCTGCCGAGATCCTGCTAGGACGAGTGCGGGGCGAGATCGAAGGCCCCCAACACCACGAGGTGCTGGAAGTGGAACTGATCGTCCGTGGTTCCAGTGACCCATCGTTTGCCCCGAAGTATGCCGACTATTGAGAAGAGTTTACGATAGAAAGGAGCGTGACAATGCAGATTGCCATCGGTTCTGACCACGTGGGCTACTCGCTGAAGGAGGAACTAAAATCCTTCTTGTCTGAACGCGGTTTGGACCTCATGGATTGCGGTACTGATTCAGATACGTCTTGTAATTACCCGGTTTTTGCCCGCAGGGTAGCAGAGGCCGTAGCATCTGGCTCATGCCAGCGAGGCATCCTGATATGTGGAATCGGTATCGGCATGTCCATAGCAGCCAACAAGGTGCACGGCATCCGCTGCGCGCTTGTCCACGATGTTTATACAGCCCGCCTGGCACGCC
>JAKLPW010000080.1 GCA_022013675.1 Anaerolineae bacterium
ATGGCGTTGATCTCATCATGGGCACCTTCAGCAAGTCCTTCGCCTCCATCGGGGGTTTCATTGCCGGCGACGAGCCCACCATCCACTGGATCCAGCACTTCAGCCGATCCCTCATCTTCAGCGCCAGCCTGCCCGCGCCTAATGTGGCCGCTGTTCTGGCCGCTCTGGAGGTCATGAAGAGTGAGCCAGAGCGGATTGAGCGTGTGAACGCCATCGGCGAGAAGATGCGCCAGCGCTATCAGGAACTGGGATTTGATATCGGCAACAGCCAGACACCCATCATCCCTATCATCATCGGCGATCAGATGAAGAACATGATGACCTGGAAGGTGCTTTTTGAGGCCGGCATCTACACTAACGTCGCCCTCCCCCCCGCTGTACCAGAGGGCAAATCCCTACTGCGCACCAGCTACATGGCCACCCACACCGATGAGCAACTGGATCGGGTGCTGGAGATCTTTGAGAAGGTAGGCAGGGAACAGGGGCTCATCTCCTGAACAGCAGTGTGGATAAGCAGAAAGCGGGGATCAGACCCAGAGTCTTCCCCGCTTTTTGATCCCCCATGCCCCCTCACTCGAGGGCGAAAGCCGGACACCTACTTGTAGGCAGGAGGCAGGCCCCGTTTCTTCCTCGAGCTAGCGATAGCCCTATCGAAATACCAGCGGAATAAACCGCTGATTCCGTTGGCCAGCAGGAAATAGAGCTTGCTTTCAAAGCCGGGGATAATGATGTATTTGTTGCGCTCGATCCCGCGAATCACCTCTTGCGCCACGTCTTCGGGTTGGAGCAACTTGACGTTCCCGGCTAATTCTTTGGTCTCCGGCGGTTTCACCTTGTTCTCCTCGTGCAACTGGGGGGTATCGGTATCCGGCGGAAAGACGATGTGCACGTGGACGCCGTAGGGCTTGAGCTCTGAGCGCAGCACGTCCGAGAACCCGCGCACCGCGAACTTGGCCGCGCCGTAAGCGGTGTACCCGAATACCCCCAGGAACCCCGCCACCGACGAAAAGTTGACAATGTGCCCGCTATGCCGGGCCATCATCATCGGCGCGACCAGCTTGGTGGGATAGAGTGTGCCGAAGAAGTCAACGTCCATCGTGCGGCGAAAGACCTCGATGGGCAACTCCTCAAAATAGCCAGGATGGGCAATGCCCGCTGCGTTGATGAGAATATCCGGTGTGTGGCCCTCAGAAGTGACGGCAGCGATGGCAGCCTGTGCCTGCTCCCAATCCGATAGATCGGCAGAGTAGGCCTGGAATACCTGCGCCGGGGCCACCCGCTCTGCCTCAAACTCAGCCAGCGCTGCATCGAGCAACACCTGCCTCCGGGCGATGATGGCGACGTTGGCCCCGCGTTGCACAAGCATTCTGGCTGTGGCCTTGCCAATACCACTAGAGCCGCCGGTGACGATCACATTACTGCTGTGAAAATCCATCTCCACTTCCCTCCATTTATCCAACAGGCCTGCCGCCTCCCAGAAGTCCTTCAGGTCAGCCTCCTGGCGTATATCGGTCCCAGCCACGATCTCCGACGGGATGCCGCTGATCAAGGGCTTATCACACCGACGGGCCGCTGACCTCTTTGGTCCACACTATCTAGCGCCCATAAGTGCTGAAAGTTCAAAATGCCGACCAACAACACTGCCATGTCCCCGAAGCGATTGCCGGTAATCTCAGCCTTGAAGAAGAAGACGTTGACGCCGACCATGAACAAGGTTAGTAAGCTGTTTGTGGTTATCTGTTTGGTTTATAAGGCTGTCAAAAGAGGCCGGGTTGACCCGAAGGTGATTGCCCTAAAAACAGGCGAAGGTCTTTGGTGATCTGGCCCAAAAAGGGTTTCAGCTTTCCCCTGGACTTGACGAGAGAGGCATGGGATTACTGGAGCCAGGGTTCTGTAATCCCTTTTTGTGTGGCTGCTAAACAGGGACTCTGCACTCTTTTCGCGACCGGGAACGGCCCTACCTCTACATCTAGGGGATAGACCTCTCTCGACCACAATATATTGTGTTCAAAGGACCTAAACAGGCTCTGTCGGTCCGAACTTGCACTTTACCAATCTAGAATCTTGTGGGATGGTTAGCCCCATTGTGATTCAGGTCTAGAAGTTATTTGAACGGCAGAGATATTTGCAGCCGATCTTCGTCTTCTAAGTAAGCGGATGATTTGTTGTTGACCGTGATGGACCCCTCTTGCAGGGGCAGGCAAGGCCAACTAAGCCTGAGCGATAGCCAACTACCTGGCTCAGGAGAATGGGACGATCGAGTCCGGATGTGCTAGCCAGGAGATCAGTTTCTGTCCACCTTAACAACCTTACTCAAGCCAATCCCACCGCTTCAAAGAAGTCTGCAGCCCCCAGGTCTTTGAGGTTGATGCCTGCCCGTTGTATGGCCGAGGTGCCCGCATTCTCGCCTCTGGTCTTGACGTCAAAGTTCTCCATCAGGGCCACCCCGTTCATGAAGTTCTCGCAGGTGTCTGGCCGCTGGAAGGACTTGGCGTTGCGAGTGAAAGGCTTGAAGATACTGTTCTTGCTCTCCATAGCGTTGCTGGTGCTCACCAAATCGGCTTGGGCTTTCTGCTCCAATTGGAAGGCCAGGGTCTCACCGTGTTTGTTGAAGAACTTGGTCAACTTGCGGTGCAACACTTGCACACTCTCGTTTTGGATGACGTAGCTCGGATCTTCAAGCCGGGACAGGGCACCCTCAATGTAAATGAAAGCCACGGACTCGTAACCAGGGGCGAAGGCCTTAAAGAACAAGAGCCGAATAGGGTTCAGTTGCTTACGCAGCAGACGTTTCTTGAGCTTCCTTTGCTTGCGGCGCTCCTTCAAAGGCAATCCCTTGAGTACGTCCAAGGTTACATCCCGTACAGCTTCGTTGAAATAGCGGTCTATTATCCGCAAGGTGTGCACGAAGTCTTTGAGATGTCGCACCCCTTTCAAGGCCAGGCGCACGATCTTGGGGTAGTGCACTTGATAGTCGCTGAGGAAGAACTGCGGTTGAAAGTGCTTTCCTATGGCCCCCTGAAAGAGTTGCTTCATATGCCATCTGCGATTGGCCACACTCTTGACGCCACGGATCAGGCCGAACTCACAGATGACCACACCTACGCTCTTGGCCTTAGCCCGCAGGGCATCGCGGTCGATGATCTTGGGAAAGGTCTCATCGCCCATCAGAATGCGAGCGGCCTTCTGCCGACAATCGGCCAACTTGCTGATGACTTCCTTCGCTCTCTGGCCCAGGGTCTGAGTCACGTCGTTGACAAAGGTGATGGAGAGCTGCTTGCCATAGACAAACTGGGTCAGCAGTTGAGTCCTGCGGTGAGACAGGCCCAATTTGAATTTGCTGAAAGCCACCAACCGCCGAAGCTTGATCCATCCCTCACGCCGAGCTTCGGCCTGCTTCAGCCTTTCAGGAGAAGGGATCTCGTAGCCACAGTCGGCACAGCGATAGCGTTGGATGGGCACCTTGCCTCCTGTGAACCAGCCAAAACAGAAGAAGGCCACCCAGTCGAGAACCCAGTACAGGCCATTCTTCCACACCCTGGCGCTACCGCACTCTGGACACTGTTCAGGGCGACCATCCTGGGGTAGAGAGCGTGGGCTGGCTGATGAAGTTGTCGATTGCTTCTTCTCCTCCAAACTGATTGCCGGTTTAGGTCCGGGCTTCTCGTTGGCCAAGATGGTGGGCAAGACCGGAAGGACTTTTTCGTTGAACCAGTAGTAGATGGCTCCAGGGCTAACCCCGTGAGCGATGGCCGCTTCCTTGACGCCTTCCAAGGTTAGGC
>JAKLPW010000081.1 GCA_022013675.1 Anaerolineae bacterium
ACCCGGCGTAGTAGTTGCAGCCCGCGGCGATCGCGCCTTCCGCACAGGCTTCATCGCCCTGCATGAAGTGGCGTCCGGGCTCCAATGCACTGGGGATGTCTATCCATCCTGATGCTGTCATTTCTAGTGGTGTCCCTTAGTCACTGTGATGGCCAGATCAGGGCAGAGCAGCTCGCAGGATCGGCAGAGGGTGCAATCCTCCGCGTGCGCCACGACGACGGGATGAAAACCCTTCAGCCATGCTTCTTTGTCTATTTCGAGGACTGCCTTGGGGCACACATCGACACAGATGTAGCACCCTTTGCACCAGTCGCCCTTGATCTGGATGTCAATCATGTCCTGGTTATCAGCCTTGCTTTCACGCGAAAGAGAGATTAACCGCAGAGTTCGCTGAGACCGCTGAGGAATCTGAGAAGTCTCTGCGTCCGCTACGCTCGCTGCGGCCTCTGCGCTCGCTGCGTCCGCTGCGGCCTCAGCGGTGAATGCTCCAGTGACACCTGAGAGGGAATCGCCAGCTCTCAGGTTCTACGCGAATTACATCGATCGATTACTTGTTCAGCTTCTTTCTAAGGTGCTCCGTCAGCGCTGGGACTACGTCGAACAGGTTTCCCACGATACCGTAGGTGGCCACTCCGAAGATAGGTGCTTCGGGATCTTTGTTGATGGCCACGATGACCTTGGAGGTCTGCATGCCTGCCAGATGTTGAATGGCTCCGGAGATGCCGCAGGCGATGTAGATGTCAGGGCGGACTGTCCGGCCTGTCTGGCCAACTTGATGAGCATAGGGGATCCAGCCAGCGTCCACCGCCGCTCGCGATGCACCAACCGCGCCGCCCAGGACTTCTGCCAGTTCCCGGATAGGAGCGAAGCCGTCCGGCCCGCCGACTCCGCGACCGCCCGACACGATGATGTTAGCGTCGGCCAGGTTCACCTCTCCTTCCTCTTTGAGGAAATCGACCACCTTGTTAGCGATCTCTTCTTCCGTCATAGGAGCAGGTATTTCGATGATCTGACCTTCACGCGATGGGTTGGGATCGGGAACCTCGAAGACACGATGCCGGACGGTGGCCATCTGGGGGCGGTGGTTGGGACAGAGGATCGTGGCCATGATGTTGCCGCCGAAGGCGGGTCTGGTTTGGCGTAAAAGCCTCGTTTCCGGGTCAATGTCCAGCCCGGTACAGTCAGCCGTCAGGCCGGTGTGCAACTCCGTGGCTATAGCTCCCGCCAGGTCCCTGCCTCGGGCGCTGGCCCCGAGCAGAAAGATCTCGGGCTTATGCTCGCGCACCAGGTCCACGAGGGCACGGGCATAGGGCTCCGTCCGCACATCAGCGAGAGTCTGATCATCGAGGAGGAAGACCCGGTCTGCCCCGTAGTGTATGGCTTCCTGGGCGGTGCTTCTCACGCTGTTGCCAAGCACGCAAGCTGTTAGGTTCATGCCGAGTTGATCGGCGATCTTGCGTCCTTGTCCCATCATCTCCCAGGATATACTGGATGCCTGGCCGTTGAATTGCTCCACCCAGACCCACACTCCCTGATAGGCGCTCAGGTCTATCTCCTCTGCGGCCTCCGGACGTTCCAGAACGATGGCCTCTGTGGGGCACTCGTCCACGCAGGCCCCACAGAGGTTGCATTTCTCGTTCACCTCAGCGATGCCGTCCACGAGTTCCAGGGCGTCAAAGGGACAAACGTCCACACAGAGCCCACAGCCGGTACATTCGTCTTTTAGTATGCGTAGTTCCGCCACCTTCGCCTCCTCATGGGTTGAATGGGCTGTACTTGTTTACCGCTGAGCTCGTAGAGAACGCGGAGACTCAGGAAAACTATTCACCACTCGGCGAATGCCATCCTTCAAGACCTTGACATTGAAGTTGATCAGCTTCTCTTTCTCTGTCATCTCAGCGGTCTCAGCGTTCTCCGCGGTAAATAGATCCGATGGACTAAATGATGTTCTCGGCCAGGAGCTTGTCGGCCAGGATTTCGGCAGCCTTCTCCGGTGTATCCGCTTCGACGAGATCTACCTTCTCACCCCTCGGAGGGGGGGAGAATATGCGGATAACCTGAGTCGGCGAGCCGTTGAGGCCAAGATGTTGTGGGTCCGCGTTGGAGAGGGAACTCGCATCCCATACGGGGATCTCCATGCGTGTGGCTCTGCGGATGCCTCTGAACGTCGGATATCTAGGTTGGTTGATATCTTTGACCACAGTCAGTACAGCAGGGAGAGTGGATTCGACCACCTCTCTCCCTTCTTCGAGCATGCGCTCGACCCGAATGTGTCGGGAGTCGAAATCAATCTCCTGGATCTTGAAGACGTAGGTGAGCTGGGTCACTCCAAGCTGGCGCGCGATGCCCGGGCCTACCTGACCGGTGTCGCCATCAATGGCCTGTTTTCCGCACAGAAGGATGTCGAATTCACCGATCTGGCGGATGGCCTGCGAAAGGGTGTAGGCGGTGGCCCAAGTGTCAGCGCCGGCGAAAGCACGGTCGCTGAGCAAGATGGCCTCATCGCATCCCATAGCGACGGCCTCCTTCAATGCCTCTATAGCCTGGGGTGGTCCCATGGAGATGACTGTCACCTTGCCACCGAATTTCTCCTTGAGCAGCAATCCTTCCTCGATGGCGTAGGTGTCGAAAGGATTGATGATACTCTCGACGCCCTCGCGGATCAGGGTGTTGGTCTCGGGATTGATCTTCACTTCGGTGGTATCCGGAACTTGTTTGATGCAGACGATGGCGTGCAAAGTAGTGTGCCTCCTTCCTTGGAGTTATGCCCTTCTTCATCTCACCGCTGAGGACGCAGAGCGCGCAAAGAAGACCAGAAAGGTTTTCTCTGCGGCCTCAGCGGGCTCCGCGGTGAGATCAGGGGCCTAGCTTGGTGCTGTCACTGCCTGTAGGGCAGGAACTCACTCCCCAGCAGTTCGCGGGCGATGACCAGTTTCATGATGTTTATCGTACCTTCTGCGCCGATGGAATAGGAGCGCACGCCTCGGATGCCCATCTCAATGGGACATTCTTTGGTGTAGGCCATCGCTCCCAGCCAGTTGGCGACCTCGTTGAGGGTGTTGAATGCCTGCGTAGGAGCACGAAGCTTGGCCATGGCCGAAGCTTGAGCTACATCAAGATGAGTGAAGCTCTTGTCTTCGTACATCTTGTCCATCATCCAGGCCGCCCGGTAGGTGAGCAGACGAGCACTCTCGAGGTCGGTGTAATGCTCGGCCAGAGGGAACTGGATGCCCTCGAATGAAGCGATGGGGCGGCCGAAAGCCTTGCGCTGCTTGATGTAGTCTATACCGATCTCGAGACCCGCTTCGGCGGCACCGATGCACGTTGCTCCGATGAGACACCGCGCAGAGGAGAAACCCTCCATGGCGTAGTAGAAGCCACGCCCTTCTTCCCCGACGAGATAGTGCTTGGGCAGCCGCACGCCTTCCATGGCGAATCCG
>JAKLPW010000082.1 GCA_022013675.1 Anaerolineae bacterium
CGCAACCTCTACGTACACGCTGAGGATGTGGCACTGGGCCGGGTGATCGAGTGTGAGTACGACATGGTGATGCTCAACCAGGCAGCGGTCCCGCAGCCTGACGTAGATACCACGAGTTCGGTGCTCAACATTTCTCAGAGCCCAGGTGGATGGTTCATGGAGTATCACCCCAAGCTGCGTCCCATGGACAGCCCCACGGACGGGTTTTTCCTGGCCGGAGCATGCCAGGGAGTCAAGGACATCCCGGCGAGCGTGGCGCAAGGTTCTGCGGCAGCCGCGCGAGCAGGGCGTGTGCTCCACTCTGACGAGTGGGAGATCGAGCCCGTAGTGGCCAGTGTCTGGGAGGATCGCTGCATCAGTGCTCAGGGCAAGAAGTGTGGCCTCTGTGCGAAAGCCTGCCCTTATGGCGCCATAGAGTATGAGGTAGGGAAGCCCGCTAGAGTGACTATTGCCAAGTGTCATGGCTGTGGTGCCTGCGTGGCAGAGTGCCCTCATAATGCTATCACTCAGTTGCACTTCAGCGATGCGCAGATGCTGGCGCAGATCCGGGCCCTGCTGGCTAATAACCCTGAGGATAAGATATTGGCCTTCCGCTGTAACTGGTGTTCCTACGCCGGTGCTGACACAGCCGGGACGAGTCACTTCGAGTACTCTGCCAACGAGCGGGGTATCCGCGTGATGTGCTCAGCCCGCATAGACAGTGATTTTATCTACGAGGCGTTCCGCTTGGGTGCCGGGGCAGTGCTCTTCTCTGGCTGCCATCCGCAGGACTGTCACTACATCACCGGGCAACCGGTTGGTGCTCGCCGTGCCGAGAGACTCATGAAGGCCTTCGCCAAGATGGGTATGTCGCCGGGGCGGTTCCGCATCGAGTGGATCAGTGCGGCTGAGGGTGACAAGTATGCCCGGGTGCTCAACGAGATGCAGGAGTCACTCGACTCGATACCCAAAGAGACACTGCTGGAGGAGATCGAACGTTTGCGTCCTGAGATGGAGAAACGTGCGCGTCGGATGAAAGAGGCACCACTGGTAAAAGAGGCACTGGAGTATGCGGATCTGATGAAGGCGGCTATGACCGAGAGCGAGGTGATAGCATGAGCCACAATCACGCATCGTCTGAGACTTTTGCCGATCAGGTACGCGCGATCCCGGGTGGAGAACACCTGGAGATGTGCTACTCATGTGGAACCTGCGTCAGCAAGTGCATGATCCAGCAAAAGTTCGAACCGGAGTACAATCCCCGCCGCCTTCTGCGCATGGTGCTGATGAACATGCGAGAAGAGGCTTTCAAAGATCCAACCACGTGGTTCTGTTCGGCATGCGATCTCTGCTATCCGGCCTGTCCGCAGGAGATACATATCTCGGGCGTCATCGGAGCGGTCAAGCAACTGGCCGTTGAAGCGGGGTACGAGTCGCCGGTGGAGACGGTCACGGTGGACGAAGCGGCATGTTCTGGCTGCGGCCTCTGCGTAGCGGTCTGTCCTTACGAAGCACCCTCCCTGGTCGAGAAGGAGATCGATGGCAAGATGGATTGGGTCTCCACCGTGGACGCCAACAGATGCATGGGGTGTGGCATCTGCGTGGCGGCCTGTCCGTTGGCTGCCATCTCCCGCCCGGGCGTTGGCAATCAGGAGGTCGTGGATCAGATCGAGGTACCCGAGATCGCGGATGGAGTGCCCAGCCTGCTGACTTTCGTCTGCGACTGGTGCCTGCGAGCCGATGCAGATGTGAGCTTGCTGGAGAGCTATCCTCCAAACGTGCGGATCATCCACATACCGTGTACCGGTCGGATTGATCCCGAGATGGCACTCATCGCGCTGAACTCCGGAATCGACGGCGTGCTGGTTTGCGGCTGCAAACCAGGAGAATGCCACTACAAACGTGGCACCTACGTCAGTTCCTGCAAGATTGGGTTGCTGGGTCGTATGTTTGATCAAATGCATCTGGACAACGGGCGCGTGCGTTTCGTGCAAATCGGCACACAGGACCGTGGTCGCATCCGCACGGAGGTAGACATGATGCTCGAATCACTGGCCGCTTGGAAGGAGGCACAGTCATGACCGGATCAAACACCAAGCCCAAGGTTGCCTTCTACTGGGCTGCTAGTTGTGGCGGCTGTGAGATAACCGTGACAGAGTTGGGCATGCGATTGGTGACTGTAGGTGAACTGGTCGACATCGTCTTCTGGCCTTGTGCTATGGATTTCAAGTACGAAGACGTCGAGGCGCTGCAGGACGGCGAGGTCGACGTTTGCTTCTTCAACGGCGGGATACGCAACTCGGAGAACGAGCACATCGCCAAGCTCTTGCGGCGCAAGTCCAAGGTAATGGTGGCCTTCGGCTCGTGTGCCAACGAAGGCTGTATCCCGGGCCTGGCTAACCTGTTCGACGCTGAGTCAATTATGGAGCGCGTTTATACCACGATACCCTCCCTGGATGACTCTCGCGGCACGCTTCCTGCTCCTTCGAGTCAGGTTCCAGAGGGAGAGATCGAGCTCCCACTTTTCTGCGACCATCTCAAGACTCTGGCTCAGGTAGTGGACGTGGATTACTTCATGCCCGGCTGCCCGCCGGTGGTGGAGCAGGTCTGGAATGTGCTTCAGGTGATCCTGGGTGGCCAACTGCCTGCTAAGGGTTCCGTCATTGGTGCTGATGACAAGACCGTCTGTGACGTCTGCCCTCTCAACAAGATGGGGAGCAGCATACGCATCAAGGAGTTCAAGCGCCCCCACGAGGTTGACCTCGATCCAGACGTCTGTTTCCTGGCCCAGGGAGTCATCTGCCTAGGCCCGGTCACCCGTGCCGGCTGTGGTCTGCCCTGTATTCAGGGGAACATGCCCTGTCGTGGCTGCTATGGGCCGCCTGACGGCGTCGTGGATCAGGGGAGCAAGCTGCTGAGTGCCATCGCGGGCCTCATGGATACCGATAACCCCGAGGAGCTTGAGCACACCATGGATTCCATTGTGGACCTGGTTGGCACCTGCTATCGGTTCAGCCTTGCTGATTCTGTTCTGAATGAGTTGAAGTACAAGTAACCCCGGGTTTCGAGGGCTGGTTGCGGAAGTTCCTCGTGGTTACGGGAACGCTATCTGAGAGGACGGGAACATGAGCAGAGTGATCAAAATAGATCCGATCACGCGCCTCGAGGGCCATGGTCGTATTGATCTTTTTCTGAATGAGGACGGAGGGCTTGAGAACGCCTACCTGGTGGTCCCCGAGCTGAGGGGCTTTGAGAAGTTCTGTGAGGGTCGCCCCGTCGAGGAGATGCCGCGCGTCACGCAGCGTATCTGCGGCGTGTGTCCCATCGCGCATCACATGGCGGCGGCCAAGGCTGGGGATGCAGTGTACCACGTCGAGATCCCATCGGCAGCGAAGAAAATACGCGAGCTGATGTACTCGGCCTTCTTCGTCGCCGATCATGCCACTCACTTCTATGTGCTCGGTGGCCCCGACTTCATCGTCGGCCCCGATGCCCCCAAG
>JAKLPW010000083.1 GCA_022013675.1 Anaerolineae bacterium
AGTATCACGTCGGCGAAGAATGGAAGTGGTTAGCGTAGCGAACACACTGCAAACTCCAACTCACCGGCCACGGATGCCAAGTACTCTTGAACCGTCAGTCTTCCCGTCAGGATCTCCTGAGCGGCGGTAGGAGTATCCGTCACGAGTCGAACCCACTTAACGCCGTGTCGTACTGGTCCCATGGTGACTTCTCTCCCGATAGCATCAGCGAAGACCAGATAGGGCAGATCGAGTCCCGCACGAGTGGCTATGGTGTGCCAGCCCCATATCCTCGGATTGACCTCCAGAAGCTCGAAGCGAGCGTGCTTCGGGTCATACATGAACTCGACCTCAGCCAACCCGGAATATGCGATTCCCTGAAGGAGCTGGGTCGCCAGCGCCTTCAACTCCGGCAAGTCGACCGTCTCCACCAACGTGCTGGCACGACCGAATTCCATCGGATGCTGACGCGGTCTCCTGGCCGCCAAGCCTGCAATCGGCACGCCATTCCTAAAGAACCCTGCGAACGAGAAGAGGTTCTCGGCTCGACCCGGAATGAGCTCCTGGATCAGGATCTCAGATGGATCGATGATTGCAGCCATCACGCCATAGAGACGGATCAGCTCCTCCATGGTGTTGGCTCGATACGCCTTCTTCCTGGTGAAAGGCAGGAATTTGGACGTTATGGCGGGCTTCAGAACCACAGGGAACTCCAGATTCAGCGAGGCAAAGTCATCCAGGCTGCCCGGACTGTGGGTCCATGGAACGGGCACTCCCCGCTCAATGGCCAGGCGGTGCGTCAGGCGCTTGTCGTAGGCAAATCGGACCACGTCCCACGGCGGGGTCGTCACTAGGTAGTGCTGACTCAAGCATTCCCGCTGCTGCGCGAGAATCCTCACCCACTCATCAGTGCTGGGGAAAAGGACCCAGCCGCTCAACTTCTCCTCAACTGCAAGCTGCAGCAGAAAGCCAATGAGGTCCCGCTCGTCACCTGTGGGAGGGCATTTGTGGAAAGACCGCACATGCCGCGAGAACTGGGCCACACAGATGCCGCTGTCCAGAACGCAGACAGGTACACCATGCTTGGCAAGATTGCGAACGGCTCCCAGGCTATGGAAATGCCCCCCTAGAATGATGGCCCCAGGGCCACCTCTTTCACCCATGCTATTCACCCTCTACCGATCAGCCCAACCGCAGACGCCGATGCCAGTTTCCACCCCACATGCGTCGAAGGTAGGCGCGTACCAGGTTATAGACGGAGTAGCGGAGCCGAGAGTATACCTGATCATAGAGACCTTCGTAGCGAACAACGCGTCCACCAAAACTCCTCTTGAAGCCGTACGTGCCCCAACTGCCGTCGCGTCGTCCCTTCCGGAGCTCGCTCTCCAGTACATCCTCATCCTCGTCGGGTATACCACACAGATCGTAGGTCAGACATCCTCTCCCCTTGGCCCATCCCATTGCCGTCCATTGCAGAAGGTGGTTGGGCTTAAGGTTGCGGTGGCTGCTACCAGAGGCGCCATACATATACCACGCCGTCCGGCCCAGCACAAAGACCATATGTCCGGCCAAAAGCGTATCCTGGTAGGTAGCCAGAAAAAGCCGCGCGTGCCCGCTGGAGACAATGAGGTCGTAGACCGCACGATAGAACTCGGCACCGTGCGCAACGAAACCCTGTCGGCTAGCCGTTTCCTCTACCAAGCCCTGGAAGGCAGGAAGGTCGGATGCACTCCCCTCCCGGACGATGACTCCCTTGCGGGCTGCCGATCGGACCTTGTAGCGTGTCCTCTGCTTGAAGCGACTCAGGATCTCCTCTTCCTCGCAATCCAGGTCGATGAGGATGGTCCTCCTCGGTCGTATGCTCTCAGGACTGGTGCGAAAACCATGGAGGTCCATAGTTGCCGTCAGACCCGGATCGGCGAGGCAGTGAGGTTCCAGCCTGAGGCAAAAGGCCCTCTGTCGGCGTGCAGCCCGCCGCAGTGCAGATAGCAGCGTACGTACAGCTTCCTCATCTTGCCAATCTACTACCGGCCCTTCCGGAATGTAGGCTAGCGTGAAGAGTCCCAAAGGGTCCGCCCGATAGTAAAGCACCTGGGCGCCGGCGACGATTGCATCCCCATGGATGAGCGCCACGCGTTCGACCCCCCAGCCCAAGCGCGCCTTTCGCGCGCCCCAGCGACTAGTCTGCAGGAGATGACCGTCCGGCGACGCCGAGACGAAGGAGTCCCAATCGTCGTTGTCCAGTGGCTCTGCATCTAGACTGCTCACCACCCGCAAATCCATCACTCCCTCCAAACACCAACTCTGTCACAGCTACCTCGTGGTGGAAACGCCAGCCCCCCCTGAAAGCTCCCGCCAACGCTCAAGCTGCTGCAGGATGCCCAAGCCGCGCTCGAGGGCTCCTAGCTAGTTGCTCTCCCGCCCCATGGGACGCGCACTTCACCGATCACCCGGGCCGGGGAACCGGCCACAATGGAGTATGGGGTAACGTCCTTTATCACAACAGAGTTGGCTCCGACGATAGCGCCCTCTCCGATTGTGACGTTCGGCAACACCACCACTCCGGTTCCAAGCCAGGCGTCATTCTCTATGACGATACGGCCATGCCTTACCGGAGCGTACGGCGCTATCCTCGAATGATTCGGCCTTGAGGACACGACCAGGGTCACCCGTGGGGAGACTGCAACCCGGTCCCCGATATCGACCATTCCCCAGTCGGAAGGCTCATCAATGATGATCAGCTCCTCCCCGAGGTACACACACTTCCCGACAGCGTATCCACACAATCGCAGCATGGCCGAGCGAAGCTGACGGAAAGGCATTTGCCTGACCAACAGCTTCAGCACCGTCTTTGCAGTCGCTCTCATATCAGCGATCTCCCCAGAAAGCCTGGCATGCCCAAGCCTCGACTGGAGTCGGCCCGACAAACCGACGTGATTGTCTTGACAGACGATAGCTGCTGCTCTTCAGTCAGGTCCGCAACACCAGGCCAAGGATCGGTCGGTGTGTCGGCGGCACGCAGGATTCCCATCATGCAAAATGCCTATAAAGCAACTCACCCGTCACACGGCACACCCACGAAGGTGTGTGTCGAATGGTAGCTCCCATGATGCCAGACAGACGATTCGTGACGTCACCTGGAGGGGCCGCAGATAGAATCGAATAGGTAAGGATGGACTCTTGCGCTCCCCACCGTCGCTTGAAATCGCGAAGGCCGGTGTTGCTGGCCCTGGTTCTACCCCAGTCTAGCGAGGTGTACCCGTGCTCGCAGCCCCAACGAATCACAGCCCAATACAGCGAGTGGTTTGGACTCAATCGCCAAGAGTCTCTGTCTGATGCGGTATACTTGATCATCAGAGTGCTCTTGTAGGTCAGAGCAACCGTTCCAGCAATGGGCACGGCGTCTTTGTAGGCCAAGAGAATGAAGCCGAGTCCAGCACCGATGATGCGCTCCCAGAACAGCTCAAAGTACCGTTTCGGCTGCACGGGCACCCCCTGGCGATGACGCGTTCCACAATGGAGGTCATAGAATACATCCAGGTCTCGCTTGCTTTCTGCCCATCGAACTGTGACTCCCTGTCGCTCAGCCTTGACGATACAGCGTCGCACGTTCTCATGCAGCTTGCCATGAACCGCCCGTGTATCCGGTGACAGAACCTGTACGTGCAATACTTGACTATGGACCTCATGTGCCTGATGTCCACGTGGCACAGCGCTCCTGATTTCAACACGAGGCACATCATGCTCGCGCTGTAATTCGGACAGATACTCGAATAGTTCTCGAGGGGGTGTATCGCCTCGATAAAGAGGATTGCAGTGATCTGTGAACGGCAGAGAAATCCACCGGCGGCCGGTGAGCCAGCTATTCACTTCCATCAAGGGAAGTCCTGCCTTGATCTCACCCTTCTCATCGCATGTGGCAACAACAAACGGCCGGTATCCATAACATTCTGCCATCAGACTTGTCCAGGCAGGATGGTGAAAGATGTTCGCATTTGGGACCGAGTCCACGAAAGCCACACAACGC
>JAKLPW010000084.1 GCA_022013675.1 Anaerolineae bacterium
AAGGGCACAAAGGTAGTCGCAATAGCAATAAGCACTCCAAGCATCAGGCCCCGACAACATCCCTCTTCCCTTATACTCGAAATGACATATCCTATCCACGCTTTGGAGGAATCATGACGACCGATCAACCCAATGAAGAAGCCCCCTTCCAGGAGGTAGAAGCAGAAACCACAACCGAAGTCCTCCCCCCACCAGAAGCCAAGCTCCCAGGAGACAGCGCAGAGCCTCCCGCGACCACCGAGAAACAGTCACTGACGGAGACTATTTCTGCGAAGACACCTGCTGAGGTCGAGGAGCAACCCATCACCCTAGCGGACCTGCGAGCGGGGATGGAGCTCTCCGGCAAAGTTGTCAACGTCATGACCCTGGGTGCGTTCGTGGACGTTGGTGTTGACCGTGATGGCTTGGTCCACATCTCTGAGATGCAAAGAGCTGGGCAAGAAAACAAGATCAAGAAAGGCGACGAGATCCAGGTCTGGGTCCTGAACACGGATCAGAGAGCTAATCGTCTCAGTCTGAGCCTCGAGAAAAAAATGTCTCTGAGGCAACTCAAATCGGGTATGACGCTCAATGCGCGCGTGGTTCGACTGACCAAGTTCGGGGCTTTCGTAGACGTGGGGGCGGTGGTAGATGGCCTGGTACACGCGGATGAGATCAGCCGCAACAACCAGGAAGGCAAGCTCAAGGTAGGACAGGAGATCCAGGTCTTCGTGCGAAATGTGAATCGCGAGAGCAAGAGATTGAGCCTTGGCCTGGGAGCGAGAACCTCGCTAGCCGACATTAAAGCAGGAACAGAGCTAGATGGCCGGGTCGCCCGGCTGACGGAGTTCGGTGCCTTTCTGGACATCGGCTGCGTGGTAGATGGCCTGCTGCACGTCTCCGAAATGACTGGCGGAGGCTCTCCTGCCGATGTCTTATCCGTCGGCGAAACAACCCAAGTACGAGTCCAGTCTGTGGACCTGGAGAGGCGACGTATTAGTCTCACCATGAAGGGGATCAGACAGCCAGGATTCGAACCGGTGGAGCAGGAAACGGAGCACTTCCCCACAGCGATGGAAATCGCACTACAGGAAGCCGAAGAACGCGCCCAGAAGAAGAAACGAGGGAGAAGGCGCTAGTACATTATTAGCAATTGGAGGAACCGTGGCAAGAGCGATGAAGGGCTTCGACAAAGCCCGCCTCGCCATGCTCATGAGTCTGGGCAGGGCGACAGATATCGAGAATCTCTCTCGGCATGAGTTGCGTCAGTATCTGGAGAAGCATCTATACGATCTGGATACCCAGATCATAGCGCTCTCCCGGTCTATTGCCATGCAAGGACGATCCGGCAACTTTGCCCTGCATCTTCCCAACAAGGGCCAGACCAACAACAGAACGCAAGAACTAAACTACCTGCTTGCCACGCGAGCCGCCATCGTCGAGGTATTGGAGGCTCTGTAGACAGATCAATCGTTCTACCGAAATCCAGAGCCCATGTACGTACTCCGCTTGCACTTCGACACATTGTCGCCGGCGTAATCCACCAACTCGTGAGCACTGCTTGGATGTGTCTTCTCCGCACTCCCCCCAATGCTCCTGCGAGACAGTGCTGGAACCAGGCGCTCCTGTTGTTAGTTACCGGCGGGTTCGCGATGTCATCTCGACCATGCGCCGTTGCACCTGTAAGATATGAGCATCCCTTCTGTGTTTGAGAAGTCCGCCGTGAGAGGTAAAGACATGCAGACCGCACCGCTGTTGAAAGAACTATCGGAAGCCCCCGGAATCTCTGGCTACGAGGAACAGATCCAGAGTATCGTGCAGGGGCATTTCCAGCACTTAGCCGACGAGGTGCGCGTGGACAAGATGGGCAACCTCATCGGACTCAAGCACGGGCAGCCAAGAGATGATGCTCCTCGGCGATCTATTATGCTAGCAGCCCACATGGACGAGATAGGCCTGATGGTGACAAAACTGGAGAAGGGCTTCGTGCGCTTCGCCACCGTAGGGGGCTTCGATGTTCGCACATTGCCAGGGCAGGAGGTGGTCGTACACGGCCGCACTCCTTTGCCAGGCATCATCGGCAGTCGTCCGCCACACGTCCTACCGCCAGAGGAACGAAAGAAAGTCACCCCTTTGGATCACTTGTTTGTCGACGTAGGACTCTCTCAGAACGAACTCGCCCACAGTGTGCGGATTGGAGACTTAATCACCCTGCGTGGGGAATTCACTGAACTCCGAGACGGATATGTCTCGGGCAAAGCCTTTGATGACCGCGCGGGCGTTGTCTCACTGATCCACTGCTTGCATACGCTCGCTTCTATGCAACACGAATGGGACGTCTTTGCTGTGGCTACAGTACAGGAGGAAGTAGGACTGAGAGGAGCCATAACCAGCGCCTATGGCATCGCCCCAGACATCGCTATCGCCGTAGACGTCTCTTTCGGCAAGACACCAGACCTCTCCGAAGCAGAAACCGTCGAAACGAACAAGGGGCCTGCGATCAATCTCGGGCCCAACATCCATCCCCTGATGCACCTTCGCCTGGTGAATACGGCCGAAGGATATGAGATCCCGTATCAAACCGAACCCATTCCGGGACGCAGCGGCACTGACGCCTGGGCTATCCAGGTAACCCGCCAAGGAATCCCAACGGCTCTGCTATCCATTCCACTTCGGTATATGCACACGCCAGTGGAGATAGTTAGCGTCAGGGACGTGGAGCGCACCGGACGCTTGATGGCAATGTTCATTGCTGGCCTGGACGAGCCATTCGCAACCGAATTGGGACTGGGTCCTGTGGCCAAGCCATAAGGCAACATAGAATCTATGGCCATCGTCGATGACAGGAAGAGGCCGTAAAGAAAGATCACCTCACGCTGAGAGCGGAGAGGAGGAACAGAGTTGCTACTGGAGAGACTTTCCAACGCCTTCGGCCCATCGGGCTGCGAGGAAGAGGTGCGCAACATCATTCTGGATGCCATCAAAGACGACATAGATGAGCATCGCGTGGACGCACTGGGCAATCTCATTGCCCTACGCAAGGCTCGTGGGAGTTCCACGAAGGGATTCCCTAAGCGGGTCATGGTCGCCGCCCACATGGACGAAGTCGGCCTCATGATAACTCATATTGAGAAGGAAGGTTGGCTTCGTTTCGCCCGTGTTGGTGGTGTCGACGCCCGCGTGCTGCTGGCCAAGGCAGTAGTGATCGGCGACAAACGCATTCCAGGCGTCATAGGGATAAAACCGATACATCTCATGCGCGAGGACGAGCGCACAAAGATGCCGAGAATCGAGGATCTCTACATAGACATGGGATCTTGCGATCGCTCCCAGGCAGAGAAGCTAGTGAAAGTGGGAGACTACGCTGTTTTCAGCACCAGGTTTGCGGCGATGAAAGAAAGCCCCCTGCGAGCGGTGAAGGGCAAAGCCTTCGATGACCGAGTGGGCTGCGCGGTACTGGCCGAGCTTCTCAAGCAGAGCTATGCCTTCGACCTCTACGCAACCTTCACTACTCAGGAAGAAGTGGGACTACGAGGCGCACAGGTGGCCGCCTATGCTGCCGATCCCGACGTGGCTTTCGCCCTGGAAGGAACCGTCTGCGACGACATGCCCAAGAAACGGGATGTCAGCCCAGTAACGCGGATGGGGCAGGGCCCGGCCATCACTATCATGGATCGCTCGGTCATCGTGGACAAACGGCTGGTCAAACTCCTGTTGCAGTGCGCTGACAAGCTAGACATCCCTCATCAATTCAAGCAGTCAGTGACAGGCGGTACCGACGCAGGAGCTATCCATCTCGCCAGGGAAGGGATCCCGGCAGCAGTCGTTTCGGTCCCCTCGCGCTACATTCATTCTCCCGTTTGCATGTTGAGCCTCTCGGACTTAGAACATACCGTGACTCTGATGACCGAGGCGTTACATAGATTGGAAGGAGGTCTACCGGAGTGAAAAAGCTAATCAGGAACCTCACCGAGACGTATGGCCCATCGGGGAACGAGGCAAGGGTGCGTCAACTAATTGAGGAGGAAGTCCGCCCCCTATCAGATCAGGTGCGCGTGGATTCCATGGGGAACCTCATCGCCCTCAAAGAAGGAGACGGAAGTGGCCGCAAGGTTATGCTGGCCGCACACATGGACGAGATTGGCGTTATCGTGACCCACGTGGACGAGAAGGGTTTTCTGCGCTTCGGGGCCGTGGGCGGACTCCGTCCCCTGGTGTTGATCGGCAGCCGGGTACTCTTCGCCAACGGCGTCACGGGGACCATCGGCGTAGAGAAGCTGGACTCGCCCGACAAGGTACCTTCCCTCGACAAGCTATACATAGACGTGGGAGCGGTCTCCAAGGACACTCTCTCCGTGGGCGTGGGAGATGCCGCCTGCTTTGTCCGTCCCTTCGTGGATCAGGGCAATCGACTGACGGCCAAGGCTTTCGACGATCGGATCGGCTGTGCTATCTTGATCCAGTCCCTCCGAACTCTGGCTGACTCTCCCCATGATGTCTACTTCGTCTTCACCGTGCAGGAAGAGGTTGGGCTGCGTGGCGCGAGGACTTCCGCTTACGGCGTGGATCCAGACGTAGGCATCGCCGTGGACGTAACCACCACGGGAGACACTCCCGAGGCCCATCCCATGGCCGTCTCATTGGGAAATGGACCGGCAATCAAGGTGAAAGACAGTGGTATGCTGACCCATCCGGGGGTGAAGAACCTTCTCATAGACACAGCCGAGCGCCTGGGGCTACCGTATCAGATAGAAGTGTTGGAAAGGGGCACCACTGACGGGGATGCCATGCAGGTATCACGCGCTGGTGTGCCAACGGGAGTGATCTCCATCGCCACGCGCTACGTGCACACTCCCTCGGAAATGCTGGACTACAATGATGTGCTGAACAGCGTTAAGCTACTCGAGGGCTTGCTGAGCAACCCCATTGAACTAGCCTGAACATCAGACGTAAGTCCTAAGCCAGCCTCCCGCCGGTTCCGGGTACTGATCCCGCAAACAAGAGCCCGCGGGAGGCCTCCGAGAAGAGATTGGCCCCATACCACCTCTGCTAGAACTGTCCCCTGCCACGCATTCGGAAGCGGAGGCGTCAAATGTTACTTCTGAATGGCCTGCGGACATAGTGTCCCGACCGGATTTTCTCCTACACCATCTCACAACTGTACCACATACATCCGACGTCATGGGATGACCTCCGTTCCCTGACCTTGGCTGTCCTGTTAACGACAATAGCTACAAGATGAGCTGCTCAAGATACCCAGCAGGTCCGAGCCTCTTAACGCCACATTTACGCACACTTAATACCTCCTTTATCCCCCGACGACTGAGAGCGCTGTATAATGGGATACGGTTCTGCATTCCACGTGGTTCCGGACGTTGCCGCGCCTGTGAGAAGCACCAAAGCGATTTCCATGCGGGGATCTGCCGGGTTTTGCACATATATGGTGTCTGCTGAGTCGGAATGGGAATAAAAGCTCATGAATACTCGAGGAAACTCCCTACACTACTACAAATGGCTGATCACTACTCTCCTCTGCCTATCTCAACTCGTCATCATCCTTCCCGCCAGCGCCGCGCCCCGATTCGCCACACTGGGCGACGCAAGCGAGAACTTCGTGCGCGTGACCAACAACACGACTTCGGACCAGAACCCCGCCATCGTACGCGCCAGTGATGGGAAGCTCTGGGTTGTCTGGGACTCGGATCGCTCAGGAAACCGGGACCTCTGGTATAAGACCAGTCTCAACAGTGGCGCAAGCTGGTCCGCTGCGACCCGCCTAACAGATCACCAGGAATCGGACCTCTGTCCATCCATCATGGAGACGAGCGACGGGGACATCTGGGTAACATGGTACTCGAATCGAACCGGTAATTGGGACATCTTCTACAGGCACACGTCCGACAGCGGTAGCAACTGGTCAAGTGACGAACAACTCACTACTGACGCGCTATGGGACATGGAACCATCCATAACCGAGGCAGCGGACAACAGCATCTGGATCACCTGGTGCTCCTATCGCGCGGGCAATTGGGAAGTGTGGGCCAGGAGCACATCCAACGGAGGGACGAGCTGGTCTGATCCCATTCGCATCACCACGAACAATGCCTGGGACTACGATCCAACCATTATGGTAGCCAACGATGGCACCTTCTGGATCGTTTGGTACTCGGAGCGCTCTGGCAACCGCGACCTTTGGTATAAGACCAGTGCCAACGGGGTGACCTGGTCAGCAGCAACACGTTTGACAACCGATGCAGGCGCTGATCAGAACCCTTCAGTAACCCAAACCGGCGATAGCACTATCTGGGTGGCCTGGCATTCTAATCGAGATGGTCACACCGACATCTGGTACAAGTCCACATCGAATGGAGGCACAACCTGGAGCGGAGAGACTCGCTACACCCTGTTCACCGGCAACGACGAAGCAGTGGGGCTAGTCAGCATGGCGGGAAACGAGCCGGGGTTCGTCTGGCACACCGATCGCTACGGACAAGACGACATCTTCTTTGGCATCCGGGGCACCCACGGAGATCTCAATCCACCGCCGCACGTGGATGAGCATGAGTACTCCCCTTCACCTATACCCCTGTCCGATGACGTGATCTCCATCCGGGCCAAACCCAGCGACGACACCAGCGTCACCGGCGTGCAATTGGTCTGGTCGGTTAACTCCATCCCCTATCCAAATCGTCAGATGTACGATGACGGGGCTCACGGAGATAATCTTGCCGGGGACGGGTGGTACGGCACGCAAATCGGCCCATTGGCTGCCGACTCCGTGGTCAAGTACCAGATACGCGTGACCGACAGCAATGGCAACGTCGTGGTCGCTCCCGTGCCATCAACCGAGTTCCAGGTTCTGGGGCCGCTGGTTCGCTCCGCAAACATCCTTCTGGTCCTCGATGCGTACGGAGCTGATACTGACTGGTTCGCTACTTATTACACAGCAGTCCTACAGGCACTGGGGCGCAGCCACGATATCTGGGACACGGCTACGCGAGGACCCATCGATACAGAAACCCTGAATCAGTACATCGACGACGCCGTTACGATCTGGTCTGTGCCAGCGTTCGGATACCTGTGCACCAGTGAACCCCAGACTACCGTCATGGGCTACTTGGACGCGGGTGGCAAACTGTTCGTCACAGGCCAGGACGTTGGCGACTATCTGGCAGCCACGACCCTGCTCAACGACTACCTGCACGCCTCATTGGTAGTGCCCAATACCGGCATGACCTCCTTGCAGGGAGTGACTGGCGATCCCATCTCCAATGGCCTGACCCTCTCTGTCGCGGGGGGCGATGGCGCCGACAACCAGTGGAGTCCCGACGAAGTCGATCCTATTACACCAGCAGAGACGGTATTCACCTACTCCGAATCCGCAGGCAGTCCAAACCGCGGGGCTTCCGCTGAGTCAAAGTCACAGCACACGGCCCCTCGTGTCCCATACCATATGCCACTCGCCACTTCTATGCGACGAGTGCGCCCCCCAGCACCGGATGGGATAGTCTCCAGTGGAACCGCTGCCCTGCGAGTCCACACTTCTGACTACAAGATCGTCTACTTCGCCTTCGGCTTCGAAGGTGTCAACTCAACAACCGACCGCCAGACAGTGATGAGCAGGGTTCTCTCCTGGCTGGAAAACGCTGATCCTCCCCCCACGCCTGAAGCTACTGCAACGTCAACTGCTACACCGGTAGCCCCTACTGCCACGTCAACTGCTACACCGGTAGCACCCACTGCCACGTCAACTGCCACACCGGTAGCGCCCACTGCCACGTCAACTGCCACACCGGTAGCGCCCACTGCCACG